>CAZOHQ010000058.1:0-9097 GCA_964579455.1 uncultured Syntrophaceae bacterium
CATGGCATCATCCGCATCCAAACCGTCGGCTTCAACCGTAATTAGACTTCCCATGGGACATGCAAGAGTCAAGATATCCAGGATACTCTTACCGTTAATCTTTTCCCCGTCTTTTTTAAGAAATACTCTGGAGTCATACTTGCTCGACGCATTCACTATCTTTGCGGCGGCTCTCGCGTGAAGCCCCAGTTTATTCTTCAGAGTGAACGTTTTGATTTTCTTCATCTTACACTTTTATCACACATAAGAGTGCCACAACTCCATACAGTACCGCCAGAGAAGATATCCCTCTGCCTACCAGCCAGAAGCATAAGAGAACGAGAGCGAATGTCCCCCCCACCGCTACCACCCAGGGAAGATCCACATATGGGATAGAGGAATGTACAAAAACCGCACACAAAAGGGCAAGAAAGAAAGTTGTAACCCACTTCAACATTCTTGCCTTCCCAGGCAGATCTATCGCGCGCAGGAAACTGATTCCACCCATTCCGTCCCGGTACCCCTCGATGAACCCCCTTAACCGGACCCAGACATGAATGGAATTGTATGCCAGCAGAAAGCACAGCGGGGCTACAAGCAATCCTTCAAGCGCAAGGATGACTCCGGCCACGGAAGAAAGTGGTTTGAGCCCTCCCCAGAAAAAGGGATCGCCTATCGCAGCATACGGAGCCATCAATGTCTCTTTGAGACGAAGTGCCTCCGGACAATTGCCGCTTTCAGAAGATTCCTCAAGTTTGGCCACGGAACCTATGATTGCTCCCGCTAGATACGGATGAGAGCTGAACGACTGGATATGCCGTGTCAGTACCCCGGAAATCAGTTCCTTCTTCTCTCCGAACCTTCTGGCCAGAGGGATCAGGGAACATGCGAACCCGACATTCTGCTTTCTCTGGAAATTCCACGAAGATTGAACGAACAGAGACCTGAGAAACATCTCTATCAGGTCACCCTTTTTCATTCTACAATACCCCTCTATTTTCCCGAAACCTTTAACTTAACAATTTCTAAGGGCATACTCTTTCGCCTCTGGACGAAATGCATGTAGCATGTTTAACACATTCGGTCAATTGCCAAGAGGATATACCATGAGGGGTTATTTTTTTATTGACATAATATATATTATCTGTTAGGTAGCGCGCCAGTTTATTCGGAACGTTTGCAATGATCGGGCGTCCGCAACACGACGGTCCGATTTTTTTTGTCCGATATACTCAATAAAGAAAAGGGGGTGATTCCCATGCTTTGCCAAACTATCAAGAAAGATTATGAATGCGTCTTTATGACTAAAAAAGGATGTAGTTTCAATGGAGGCAGCTGCCATCCAATCATTGACAAGTGTGAAGGATGTAGTAAGTGTATTGAATATTCTGCTGTCAAATATTGCATAGTGTACCCTGATCCCGCGGCAAAATGGGCCATCGGAGGGTGTCCATCGGCGACACATATAGAAAAGGCTGCTAAAGAAGCCGCCCAGAAGATCAATCCGTTGAAGGCATCAAAGAGGGGCTCGAAAAGATAGTACTTCCCTTCGAAAAACTATATGTCAGACCTCGAGGAACTTGGTGGAGTTGCCTCCGGCCTTAATCTATCCTAATCCCACACAACCTACTTTATGGCAGATCATAAAAAGGCCGGCTAAAGATATTCGCTTTGACCGGCCTTGTTTATGTATATTTTTGAGGTATTTCGCTGAAATTCAGCTGACAACTTCTTTTATTTCCCTCAATTTTCTTTTGATGTCAATTAACTTGCCACTTTCGTCTTGGGGGGTGTTCCCCTTTCCTCGATTGATATCAGTCAATCTTTTTCTGGCTCCGGCTATGGTGAACATCTCTCCATACAGCAAGTTTTTGATAGTTAGTAACTGCTCCACGTCTTTTTTCCGGTAAAGACGCTGATCTGATCTCGTCCGCACAGGCCTGACAGTCCTGAACTCCGACTCCCAGTATCTGACAACGTAAGGCTCCACACCCAGTATTTTGCTTACCTCACCAATACGGAAATAATTCTTATCAGGAATAACCATAATAGAGAACCCGCACATCAAGGGCAAAAATCAGGAACCAGACAACCTTGCAACGTATCAGCCATTTAACGCTTTTTTCAACACCTGACTTGATTTAAAGGTCAAGACCCTCCTGGAAGATATTTCGATCTCTTCGCCAGTCTGAGGATTTCTCCCCCTGCGGGACGCCTTCTCTCTGATATTTAATTTGCCGAACCCGGAAATCTTGACATCCTCCCCTCCGGCAAGGGTTTCTTTTATGATATCAAACACTGATTCTACAAAGCGAGCGGAATCGCTCTTTGAGATACCCACTCTCTCATGTACATTTCTTATGATATCAGCCTTCGTCATGTTCCCCTCCCTGGTTTGATGTTATTTAAATCTCCATTCCTCTGATCTTTGCACCCGTGTGTCTGACTATTCTCTCCACGAGCCTGTCATGGACCTCGTTGACTTCGTCGTCCGTGAGAGTTCTCGTGGCTGAACGATACGTAAATCTCACGGCCAGACTTTTCATCCCGTCAGGGATACCTTCTCCGACATATACATCAAATATGCCCATATATTCAAGCAAATTCTCCCTTTTTTCGAGAGCAAGATCCAATATGGATCTCCCTTCAACCGATCCATCCAGCACAAACGCAACATCCCTCGAAATGGACGGAAACTTCGGAACATTTCTATAGACCATTTCCTCGCGTGGAAGGGAGACAATTGAATGGAGGTCAAGTTCGAAGATCACGGCCCTCCCTTTGATATCCATTTTATCTAGTACATCAGGATGAACCTCACCCAACCATCCAATGGTTGTGCTGCCCGACATAACATTACATGACCTTCCGGGATGGAGGAAAGATCGGTCGCAATCGGATTTAAACAGGATATCACTCATTCTCAGGGCGTCAAACAGGTTTTCCACGCATCCCTTAAGATCATAGAAGTCGGAATGCAACCCGTCATCAAAGTGCCACAAGCGGTCATACCGAGCTCCACAGACAAGAGCTCCTATCCGTTCATGCTCTCGGGGTAGTTCTTCTCCGACATCGGTGAACACTTTCCCCATCTCAAATATTCGAAGGTCGTGATTTCCTGCACTGATGTTTTTTTTCATCGTCCCTAGAAGACCATACGCCAGGTTCGTCCTCATGACAGACATGTCTTCACCGAGGGGATCTTCAAGCCGGACGAACCTCCGTTCCGCATCATCCTCACTCAAACCGAGGATATCCGCCGATGTGGGGGAGATAAAGCTGTAATTGATAACCTCTGAATACCCATAACCGTTCAATATGGTTCGAACCCTGCTTTGCATGGTCCTCTTATCACTTGTGATCACTGCTTGGGCTGAAAGATCGGGCAGAGATGTGGGTATACCTTCGTAACCATGAATCCGTGCCACCTCTTCGGTCAGGTCTATCTCACGTGTAATGTCTACCCTGAAAGTGGGAGGCGTCACCAGATACTCGCCTGGCTCTTTTTCACTCACTTCCATTTCGAGTCCCTCAAGGATCTCTTTCATCTCCCCTGCTTCAATTTGTGTACCCAGGGTCTTGTTCACCCGTTCGGGTCGGAGGGGTATATCCCGCATGCCTTCAATCTTCCGGGGATACTCATCAATATATCCTCTACATATCGAACCGCCCGACAGATCGGCTATCAACTGGGCCGCCCTGTCGAGAGCCCTGACCACCCCATCCGGATCTATTCCGCGCTCAAAGCGAAAGGCGGCGTCTGTACCCATTCCCAGAACCCTCGAGGATTTTCTGATTGAAGAAGGATTGAAGTAGGCACTCTCGAGGAGAACCTCCGTCGTATCGTCCTCCACCTCGGAATCGAGCCCGCCCATTATGCCTGCGACCGCGACCGGCCCGGCGCCGTCACAGATCATCAGGGTATCGGCGCTCAACGTGCGGGTCTTTCCGTCCAGGGAAACAAACTGTTCACTCTCCTCGGCACCCCTGACAACAATCCTCCCCTCTTTGAGAGACCGAAAGTTGAAGGCATGCAAGGGCTGGCCGAATTCCAGCATGACGAAGTTCGTCACATCAACAACATTATTGATCGCGCGCAGGCCCACTGCTTCGAGTCTCATCCGCATCCATGCCGGGGAGGGACGTATTTCAACATCTTGTATAAGCCGCGTTGTATACCGGGGGCACAGGTTGGAATCGAGTATTTCCACAGAGGTCAGGGTATCTATGTTCTCTCCCTTTTCCTCGAATTCTATAGCAGGATATCGTACTTTCCCCTCCGTCATGGCGGCGATCTCCCGTGCTATGCCTATCATGCTCAGACAATCGGGCCGGTTCGGGGTAACAGATATCTCAAGCGCGATATCTTCCAGATCAAGGGCCACGGTCAGATTTTCACCAAGGGTAAGGGTATCGGGCAGCATCATGATGCCGGTCGTATCTTCGCCTATTCCCAACTCTTCTTCGGAGCACAGCATCCCCTCGGATAGCTCTCCCCGCAACCGGGAACTCTTTATTGTGTATCCACCCGGGATGGTCGCTCCCACTTTCGCAAATGGAACGATATCGCCAGCGCTTATGTTTTTTGCGCCGCACACCACCGGGAAGGTCTGCTCACCAGTTGCGACCTCACACAGTGAAAGTTTATCGGCATTGGGATGGGGCTTGACGGAAAGTATCTGAGCGACAACTACGTTAGAAAAATCGGGGCTTATCCTGTCTATGGAATCAACCTCCAGCCCGGCCATCGTCAACTTGCCGGCAATCTCCTCCGGGGTCAGATCCACATCAATATAATCCCTCAACCACTTGAGACTGACTAACATGTATATTCACCACCACTTATTTAAAAAGGCTAAAACTGTTCCAGGAATCTCCGGTCATTCTCGAAGAACAGACGAATATCCGATATACCGTATTTGAGCATCGCGATCCTCTCCACGCCGAGGCCAAAGGCAAAACCTGAAATTTTATCGGTATCATAGTGTACTGTCTTGAAGACTTCAGGATCAACCATCCCGGATCCGAGGATCTCTATCCATCCGCTGTGGCCGCACACCCGACAGCCAGCGCCTTTGCACATCACGCACTGAATGTCGACCTCTGCGCTCGGTTCTGTAAAGGGGAAAAAGCTGGGACGAAACCGTAACTTGGTGTCACTCCCGAACATCTGTCGGAGAAAAAAAGACAGGGTCCCCTTAAGATCCCCGAACGTGATGTTCTCATCAACCAATAATCCCTCAACCTGATGAAACATGGGGGTATGCGAGATGTCAGAATCGGGCCGGTATACCTTGCCGGGCGAAAGGATCCTCACGGGGGGAGACTGTTCTTCCATCGTCCTGACCTGGACGGGAGAGGTGTGGGTGCGCAGGACTACGTTGTCGGTTACATAGAATGTATCGTGTACGTCTCGGGCGGGATGATCCTCGGGAATATTGAGGGCCTCGAAATTGTAATAGGTCAACTCCACCTCAGGGCCTTCTACTACGGAAAATCCCAGAGTTGCAAAGATATCGCATATCTCGCCTTCCACCCGTGTGACGGGATGGAGCTTCCCATATCGCACACCCCTGCCCGGAAGTGTTACATCGATCTTCTCTTCACCCAGAAACTTGTGCTTTTCACCAGATTCTATATCTTCCAGGGCTTTTTCGAGCTTTTCCAAAAGGGAGTTTTTTATGTCGTTGGAAAGCTTGCCAAGTATGGGTTTCTCTTCGGGCGTAACATCTTTCAGACCACGGAGGAGATCGGTAAGAAGTCCCTTCCTACCGAGGTATCTGGTTCTTATTCCAAGAAACTCCTCTCCGGTCTTCGCTGAATGTATCTCATCATTAGCCCTTCTCCGCAGATTTTCGAGAGCTTCTTTCACGTAATTTACTCGCCTTTCGCAATGCCGGCAATCTTTGAAAAGGCTCCGGGATCGTTGACGGCAAGTTCCGCAAGTATCTTTCGGTCCAGATCAACCCCCGCATTCTTTATCCCGCTTATGAGTCTGCTGTAAGTGATGCCATTTATACGTGCGGCGGCATTTATTCTCGCGATCCAGAGCTTTCTGAAATCCCGTTTCCGTACCCTGCGATCCCTGTAGGAGTATTTCATCGCTCTTTCAACGGCTTCAGTAGCGGTCCGGTACAACCTGCTCCTCGCCCCGAAAAACCCCTTTGCGAGCTTCAGTATCCCTCTTCTCTTCTTTCTCGCGTGTATACTTCTCTTTACTCTTGACATATATATCTCCCTGAAACTACTTTACGCATAGGGAATCAGCTTCCTGATTCCATTCATATCACTCTTATTAAGAAGATCCGATTTCCTCAGGTTTCTCTTCCTTTTGGTCGTTTTCTTGGTCAGGATATGGCTGGAATATGCCTTGCTCCTTTTTATCTTTCCTTTGGCGGTAAGACTGAATCTCTTCGCCGCTCCTCTGTGAGTCTTTATCTTTGGCATTGCATTACTCCCGTTTCTATTATTAAGAAGACTGTCACTTTTTCGGGGGGGATAGTATCATTATCATATTTCTCCCCTCGCGTTTGGGAAACTGGTCAACAACGCATATCTCGCCCAGCCTGTTTTTGATGTCCTCCATTATCTGCCTTCCCTTATCCGCATAGACAATCTCCCTGCCTCTGAACATCATCGTTATCTTCACCTTGTTGTTCTGTTCAAGGAACCGTTGTATGTGGCGAAGTTTCACCTGCAGGTCGTGTTCTTCCGTCTTCGGTCTTATGCGAATTTCCTTTAGCTGGACGGTGCTCTGGGTCTTTTTTGTTCCGTGAGTCTTCTTGCTCTGCTGATACAGGTGTTTTCCATAATCCATGATCCGACAAACGGGAGGAGAGGAATTCGGAGCCACTTCAACCAGATCAAGCTCCTGCTTTTCCGCTTCCGCCAAAGCATCGGCAAGGGACAGTATCCCCAGTTGGTCCCCATTAGAGCTGACCACCCTCACCTTGTCAACCCTGATCTCACTGTTGATTCTCAAATGTTTAGCTATGTTTCACCTCCTGAATTTTCCCGGAAAAATGTTACTATAACACATTTTTATTGATATTGGTCGCATTTTTCATTCACAATGGAAACAAAATCAGAGACGCTCATGGAACCAAGATTACTGCCATCCCGCTGTCTGGGTGAAATCGTGCCGGATTCTACTTCCCTATCGCCTATAACCAGCATATAGGGAACCTTCTGCATCTGTCCTTCCCGAATCTTATATCCAAGCTTCTCGTTTCTGAAATCCCTTTCACAGCGTATTCCCGCATCGACAAGCTGACTGTAAACAGCCTCGCCGTGAGGAATCTGGTTGTCGGTCACGGTCAAGATGATCGCCTGCACAGGAGACAGCCAAACGGGAAAGGCCCCCGCGTAATGCTCAATCAACACCCCCATGAATCGCTCGATCGCACCCAGTATAACCCGGTGAAGCATAACGGGCCGGTGTTTTTCTCCATCAGCCCCAATATATGATAGATCAAACCTCTCGGGAAGAGCAAAATCGCACTGAATAGTGGCACACTGCCACTTTCGCCCGAGTGCGTCTTTGAGCTTGAAATCAATCTTGGGCCCGTAAAATGCACCGTCCCCCTCGTTGATATCATACGATATCTTGTTGTCCTCAAGGGCCAGTTTCAAGGCGGCAGTTGCCAGATCCCAGTCAGCGTCTGAACCTATCGAGTCTTTCGGCCGTGTGCTCAGCTCCACCTCGTATCCAAAGCCGAACACACCCATGGCATAATCGACTAAGTCAGCGATAGCTCTGATCTCGGCGTTCAGCTGATCGGGCGTACATAGGATATGTGCGTCATCCTGCGTAAACTGGCGCGCCCGCATAAGACCATGCAGGACACCTGTCTTCTCATGCCTGTGAACAGTCCCCAGCTCGAAATATCTCAGGGGAAGATCTCTGTAGCTCCGTATCTTCGACTTGTATATCAGCATGTGGGCGAGACAGTTCATCGGTTTTATGCCGTACAGCTGCTCGTCCACCTCAGTAAAATACATATTCTCGCGGTAGTGGTCGAAGTGGCCGGATTTTTTCCACAGATCAACCTTCAGGATCTGGGGACCCATGACGATATCGTACCCGCGTTTCAGGTGCTCCTTCTTTTCCCAATCCTCAATGATCGTCCTCAGGAGAGCGCCCTTCGGGTGGAATATGACCAGTCCCGGGCCCGCTTCATCATTCATCTGAAAGAGATCAAGCTCTCTCCCCAGTTTTCGATGGTCCCTTTTTTTAGCCTCTTCTATAAGTCTGAGGTAGTCATCCAGCTCTTCCTGTGTGGCAAACCCGGTGCCGTAGATGCGCTGGAGCATCTTGTTCTTTTCATCCCCGCGCCAGTACGCCCCCGCGACATTCAGGAGTTTAAAGGCTTTGATCATCCGCGTCGAGGGTATGTGGGGGCCCCGGCAGAGGTCGACAAATCCCCCCTGGGTGTACAGGCTCACATCGGTCACATCATCGGGAAGATCATTGATCAGTTCCACCTTGTATGGCTCGCCCCTGTCTTCAAAGAAAGAAACCGCCTCCTGTCGTGACATCTCCGTCCGGACAAAGGGGTGATTGGCGGAAACAATCTTACGCATCCGCTTCTCTATCTTCTTGAGATCCTCGGGGGTAAAGGTGTCGGAATATTCAAAGTCATAGTAGAAACCGTCTTCTATCGAAGGCCCTATGGTCACCTTGACACCTTCGAAAATATCCTGTACCGCCTGGGCCATTATATGGGATATGCTGTGCCGCAACACACCCAGCCCGCCTGCGGAGGATATCTCAACAAGCTCTATCGATGCGTCATCTTCCATAGGGAAGCTCAGATCCACTATTTCTCCGTTAACTCTGGCCGCTACGGTAGAGGCAACGGCATCCCCACACCGGGAAGAGAGTATCTCCCCAACCGTTTTTCCGGACTGGCATATCTCAACAGAACCATCCGGCAATGTTACATTAATCTTTTCCACAACAACACCCTTAAGGGCTTACATTTCAAGATCAGGAGAAATTATCTCCCAACCCCTCTAAAGAAAGGGCACCACAAAAACAGATGCCCTTACACATGCATAATATAAATGGTAGGCACGCAGGGATTTGAACCCTGGACCCCCACCGTGTCAAGGTGAT
>CAZOHQ010000059.1:0-8963 GCA_964579455.1 uncultured Syntrophaceae bacterium
ACATCGAGGTCGATCTCTTCGGTTGTTGGATCGTCTTTGATGATGACGCGGGGGATGTAGGGGGGAACCCCTTGAGCGGGATTCCAATCCTTTTTGCCGATGATCTCGTAACGCTGGATGAGTTCGTTTGCCAAGAGTCCCGATGCTATCCGCTCGGCGTCGCTCTCGCCGATATCCCCTTTCAGGGCGTATTGGCGAGAGGTATACACTTGGGCGGCCCCTTGTTTGCCGAGGAGCAGTTCGATCGCCTCCCTCGCTGTTTTTCCCACATTGTCGGTGACGCCGGGCCTGAATCCCACCTCGATCAGCCAGTCGAACCCATCCGCGAGCCCTCTGTCTGTAACATACTCCTGAATGATGGGGTCGGAGAGGGGACCGCCAGCGGCCGCCGCCAACTCATTCTCGGCAATATCCCCCTCTATGGTATATACCTCAGCGGTTTTTACCTCGGTGACACTAATCCCGAGATGCTCGGTTATCTTTCGCCCGGTCTTTTCTCCCAGGACATCCCTGATGCCCTGCCTGAATCCGACTTCTATCCTGTGTACCATGTCTGTTTCTCTTTAAATAGGTTTAATGCATTCGTAGAAAGTTCCGCTCATTGAATCTATCATCTCGACAAAAGGGAGAGATCGTATGTTTCCAAAATATTACGCTAAAAAGATTTCTCGTTTCTCTCGAAATGATACATTGGTGAGACTTTTTACGAGTCCATCAATTATTATGCCACCCCATGAGGCTCAGTTCTGGATCCCTTGAAAACTAAAGGGCTCCCACCTTCTGTGACTCATGTCTGTCAGTGATGTCGTCAACTTCGATGCCGCGCTGTTTCAATTCATCAAATTTCCCCCGCAGGTGTTCTGCGGCGGCCCTGTCGATGACGTATATCATCTTTCCACCCTTTTGGGAAAATATCTGGCCGTATGATATAGGAACCATCGGCGAGGGGTCTTGCAGAAGCGATTCCGCAACAGGGGCGGCCTTGCGGCTGCCGTTTGCGAGCAGGAGTACCTTCTTCGCCCTGTAGACGAGTTCTGTCCCCATGGAGACAGCATACCGGGGGCTGTCTTCCTGCCGTGCAAAATGTCCATCCTCAACCGCATTCGACACGGTGTTTTCGTCGAGTTTTACCAGAAGCATCTCGTTTTCTTCAAAGGGAATGCCCGATTCGTGAAAGGCGACATGTCCTCTGCCGCCGACGCCTATGATATGGAGATCGACACCACCCTTTTGTGCTATCTTTTCCGCGTAGGCATCAAGTATCCCTGTTCTGATCCAGCGCAGATAGTCGGATTGTGCGTCCTTTTTTATGACGATTGCCTTTCCCTTGTCGGCACCCTGTTCTTCCCAGTCTGCCGGATGTGCCAGGAGTTCGGAAACCAGTTTTTCCTGATCAATGAGGGTTCCCCAGGGGACATTGGTTTCCTTGAATTTAATCTGAAGGAGACCGAAGAGTTCCTGGATCATGAAATAACCGTAGCTCTCCGGGTGCAGTACCCTCTGTTGCGCGTTTTCTCCCGGGAGACCGACATATTCGTCAAGATTGAAGGTTTCAATCTGAGAGCTGTCGATTTTTTTTGCGTTTGCGGCCTTTGCCAGATGTTTATATAGACCGGTTGGCGAATTGCCGGTTGCCAGACCAAGGACGTAGCTGTCTTTTCCGGCCGTTACCTCTCTGATGTCATCGTTCACCAGACGCGCGGCCACCTCACTCATATGGTCGAAATCAGCGGTTATGATTACCGTGAGCATGCAACATTCTCCAGTATGAATTTCCAGGCTTTCCTATGCGAGCTTTTTCTTCACCACATCGACAATCTGATGGCAGTATGCCTCGGTTTCCTCGTTTGTTGGTCCCTCTACCATGACGCGGCACATATTCTGTGTGCCGGAGTACCGGACCAGGACCCTCCCTTTATCGCCGAGTTTTTTCTCGACCCCTTCAATGACGTTCACCAGTTCAGGGATCGTTGTTATGTCGGGTTTCGAGGATACATCCACATTGATGAGCTTCTGTGGGAATACCTTCATGAGACGGGCTAGCTCAGAGAGTGGTTTATCCGTTCTTTGCATCGCGGCAAGGACCTGCAGGGCAGAAAGGATGCCATCTCCCGTCGTATGGTGGTTGAGAAAGATGATGTGCCCCGAATCCTCGCCACCTATCGAGGCGCCTCTCTCCTTCATCATCTCAAGGACGTACCGGTCTCCAACGGGGGCCGTTGCCTTGTCTATGCCGAGCCTTTTGAGCGCGAGTCCAAACCCGATATTGCTCATAACCGTTTCAACTGCCAGGTTGTTGGTGAGAGTTCCCTCTTCCTGCATCATCTGAGCACAGATGATCATAATCTGGTCCCCTGTCAGGACACCGCCCTTTTCGTCAACGGCAATGAGCCGGTCGCCGTCTCCGTCGAAGGCAAATCCGACATGGGCACCCCGCTTGACCACCTCTTCGGCCAATTTCTCCGGATGCTGAGAACCACATCCCTCGTTTATATTTTCCCCGTCAGGTTCAGCGAATATCGTGTGAACCTCCGCCCCCATTTCAAAAAAGGGTTTCGGCGCGATCCGGTAGGTGGCTCCGTTGGATGCATCCAGTACCACACGGGTCCCCTCAAGCGTATATTTCTTCGGAAAGGTGTTTTTCAAAAAAACGATATACCGGCCCCGGGCGCCCTCCAGGTTATATGCCTTCCCCAGATTTTTGGGTGAAGGGTGAAGGGCGTTCATCGTGTTTGAAAGGATGATCTCCTCTATCTCCAGTTCTTTCTCATCGGGAAGCTTGTAGCCATCGCTGGAGAATATCTTTATTCCGTTATCTTGAAAGGGGTTGTGAGAGGCGGATATGACGATACCGGCATCGGCCCGCATGTTGCTGGTAAGGAAGGCGACTCCGGGTGTCGGCATGGGACCGACCAAATATGCGTCAACGCCCATGGAACAGATCCCTGAGACAAGGGCGTGCTCCAACATATACCCCGAAACGCGGGTGTCTTTTCCTATGATAATCCTCGGGTGATGATCTCGACGTTTGAAGAGATGGGCTGTCGCCATCCCTATCCGCATGGCCATTTCCGCTGTCATCGGATATTCGTTTGCTACCCCTCGTACCCCATCTGTGCCGAAAAGTTTTCCCATGTTCTTGTTCTCCTTATCTCGGCTTGATAGAATATTCTCCCACAAAACAGTGATAGAATATTCCTCCCTAATTTTTGGCTTCTATATATTAATTGAAGGTTTTTTACAATAAGCAAAAAGGGTTTTTCCCCAACATCGGCTTAGGGGCACTATGGTTAACCTTCGTCATGGATCAGGTCTATGATCGTGATTTCAGGAGGGGCCATGAGACGCATCGGAGGCCCCCACGTCCCCGATCCCCTGCTGACGTACAGTGTCGCTCCGTCCGCGAGTTGGTACCGCCCGCTGTTGAAGGAAAATACCAGGCGTATGAGAAGGGTGAAGGGGAATATCTGCCCTTTATGGGTATGGCCGGAGAGTTGGAGGTCAAACAGTGTCGGTGATCCTTTGAGTCCAACCGGCGTACAACGCCGAGTTCATTCAATTTGCTACAGAAGAAGCTATGGCCTTTGTACTTTGAGTGGATCAAACCTTAACGATACCCAGTGCGAGGAATACGACCAAACCGTGACTACAGACAATTGTATCACCTTTGAAGGAAAAAAACGGCAAATTCCAGCGAACCGGGATCAATGATATTTCTATGATGGCCACTGACAGAATAATTTTAGCAGGATCTCAAAAATTCTTTGTAAGCCGCACTCCTCTATCAAGATATGTGAACTACCCTTTAATAAATGACCTGTTTGTAATGTTATCTGCTAACGAAATTTAATTTGTCGGGGTTAAAAGCATGTTAAAGCCGCCATCGGTTCTTAGAACATCCGTTTCCACCATGAAATCACCCCCAGCACCTTCTATGGTTTCTGTTTCGACAAAATTGTTAAAAAGAATATCCACTCCAGTGCTGATCAAATTATCGGTCATATCTACAATTTTAATATAATTATTCAGTGTCAGAGTTCCTTTTACAAGAATGTCGATATTGTCTTCGGGATCATCATGCCAGCATCCATTAATATTGCTGTCGTAAGTGACGCTGAAGTGGTCATCCGATCCGAGTTCGCCATTTAAATCGGCATCGATCCACACATACTCTCGAGTCCCTGATGAGCCGCTTTGCGGGGGGAATTGGTCACAGGATTCTGTTAATCCCACGTTGGTGCTTCCTGCCGCCTCCAGTGCGGGAACCTTTATAGTGATAGTCTGGAACGCTTGAAATGCATACGTGGCGCGTTCAAACACATACTCATAGATACTATCGGCAAATCTGGCGATTTTCTGGTACTCCGGGGCTTCCGGATTGTCGAGAATATCATCAAAAACCTCCCACGTGAGGCTGACAGAATTGCTTCCCAAAGCAATATCTACACCGGCTGTGCCTCCCACGTCAGGATTTACGCTAACCTCGATTGTATCGGATCCGTGATGGACTTCAAATGCTCCTTCGGTCGGAAGATCGCTGCCAATCCACTTAAGACGCTGGGTTATCGATATTTCAAGTTCCCCAAACATATCCATAGTCGTGTCAACCGAGATCACAGAATCTGAATGTAAAGCGGTTTCCTCAGTGGCCGTATTGTAAGTTCCGTCCAGCCCGAGACTGATAATGGGAATCGTTAACGGTTCATCGCCCATCATCGCTATGGCAGTCAACGGGTTGGGGGCACCGGTATTAAGATTGAGGGCGTAGTTAAAAATTTGAGGTCCTCCAACGCCGGGGATCCCCGGAAGTCCATCAAGCAAAAAACCATCAGAAGAACCGTTCAACTGGAAACCAACCACTTCTTTGTCCGATGAATACTCGATATAGGTCGCATTCCAAATTCCTTTTGAAAACAAATCCGGGGCCAGTTCTACGACTTTTTCATAAGGATTTAAATCAAGGGTGGTGGCGGCAATTACCTCGCCATTGTCATCGTAAGCAATCATATGAACCGTGGCCGGAGCATTTTCGATATTGACAAAGGCAATACCGGTCCAGCCGCCATTTTTTTCAATTTTAGCAAATACGCCGTCTGTTCCGTTGATACCCACACCTGTGTATCCTCCCAGTTGTCTCCCATCTTTGGTGCCGAACAACTCAAACCCGGTAACCGGGCTTGTGGCGTCGATCTTGAACCAGGCGGCTCCCTCAGGGAAATTTAAGTTCTGCACCGTACCAATATATTTTCCTTTTCCGACAAGGGGAATAGTTTGAGGCAATAGCGAAGTACCGTCATCTTTGAAAGGGGTAATCGTGAGGGTACAGGGAGTGGCAGAAGGATTATATGCAACAATGCCCGTCCACCAGATTGAATTGCTTGCAATATGCGGGTAATAAATATGGGTGGTTGTTTCATCTTTTAAAAGGATGCCGCTCAGATAATTTTCTCCGCTACTGTTAGAGCTGGCAAATAATTCAAGACCCACAATGCCGCTTCCATTTTTAATTACCGCAGAATTAATATCTAGTTGCGATACACCACCAAATAAACTATTGATAGAAAATGCCCTATGTTCTTTAGCCGCAAGAGTTATTGTTTTTGTGGCTCCATTATCAAACTCGATGGTCAATTCTTTGGCTGATGACGTGGTGTTCAGGATACTGATTCCGGTCCACCAGTTTGCATCCGATGCAATGTGGGAAATGTAGATATCTCCGCCATTGACATCTGAAACGGCTGGAATAGCTACACGATATTTCCCTTCAGTATAAAACTTGGTATATCCGCCGACACTTTCTGACTCAGACTCAAAAATAATATATTTAATATCAACCGGTTTAGAGAATTCATTTCCGACAATAATTTCTCGACGGGCATTGGGAGTTAATGTAATAAATTTTGATTCAATCTCTTGTCCTGAATCGTCATAGGCTTTCAATGTTCCGCTCAGGCTCTGTTCAAAACTGCTGTTGATAATGCAGATTTCGCTTCCCCATGGACTGTTACAGGCAATGTGTGGAAAGTAAGTTGTCTCTTGCGCCAATAATGTCAAAGGAAAAAAAATCAAAATAGTTGCCACCAGCAACAAAACAAACCTCTGTGATAAAAATAAAGACTTGTTTCTCATGTTTCTCTCTCCCCCTTTTTTTGGCTGATTTAACTGAAATTCTTAATCTTTTAAGTTTAATCAAGACGTCATAACATAGCTGCTAGACAACAATAACCTTTTGGATAAGACCATGCTTTCGCGGAGACTGAGAGTAGTTGGATAGGAAATTGTTTTCGAGAACTTTAAATTTATAGAGTCCGATTCTGATTGTCAAGAGAATGATTATTACCTCAGTAAACCAGGAATTTTCTCAGTCTCCCCGCTCGTATCAGCTTCAGAACGATATCATGACCCGTCATGGATCAGGTCTATGATCGTGATTTCAGGAGGGGCCATGAGACGCATCGGAGGCCCCCACGTCCCCGATCCCCTGCTGACGTACAGTGTCGCTCCGTCCGCGAGTTGGTACCGCCCGCTGTTGAAGGAAAATACCAGGCGTGTGAGAAGGGTGAAGGGGAATATCTGCCCTTTATGGGTATGGCCTGAGAGCTGGAGGTCAAACAGTGCCGGTGATCCTTTGAGCACAACCGGCTGATGCTTGAGGAGGATGGTAAAACGGTCATCTGAAAAACCGGGAAGCAGTTTTTCCTCCCGGACGCCTTCAATAGCGTCAAAGGTCTTGGCGGTGGGATCATCTACGCCGGCAATCGTTATAAATCCACTCACGTCTGCCCCTTCACCTCTCAGGACCGTAAAGCCTGCCGTCCTCGTAAAATTGAGTGACTGGGTGAGCCCGGCGTAGAACTCATGGTTACCCGTAACGGCAAATTTTCCGTATGCCGGATCTATCTCCCTTAGGAGATCAGCGAGTTTCGACAGGTTGTTTGTCTCTCCGTCCACCAGATCACCCGTAGAGACGAGCATGTCGGGAGCGGCGGCCCTGACCTTTTTGCGGATACGTTTCAACCGTTTTTCCCGGACGATGAGACCGAGGTGAAGATCGGAGATCTGGACAATCCTGAATGCTCCGATCTCCTTGGGTATCTTGGCCGTCCGTATCGTGATTGTCTCGCTGCGGATATGTAAGGCCTCTATATATCCGTAGAGTGCCAGGGCGATCGCAAGGGAGAGCAGCGTGACAAAACAGTGCCGGGCGGAAGGGATTACGGAGGAGGGATCAAAAGAAAAGAGGTACGCTCCCAGGTGCACAAGAATGCGATAGCAATCGCAGAGAAGGGAGAGGCTAAGCAGCAGGAATGCAACGCCCATCCATAGATATCCTGTCCAGGAAAAGAAATGTGCAACAGATTGAAGGCCACTTCGTTCCGCAATATGGACGATAACGGGCGCAAGGACCATCATGAGCATAAAGAGCGCAACGCATATGCTGGTCCTGGTTCCGAGGGCGAGAGACGCCTTTGCCTCCAGGAAGAGGTAGAGGTGCACCCCGCCGTAGATGAGGAAAAAAACCAAGAGAAAGATAGTCTTCACCACCTGTTCGTTATCAGCCATGAAATCACCATTATAACCCTTGATCAGGGTGGAGAACGCTAAACCAATCTACCCTTTGTACAATACGATTTGGAAAAAAGTCTTATCATTTTTGCCTGTTTTTTCCTATGTATAATTTCTCCTTGACAGAGATTGCCATTGATAGTACGACCTACGATTGAGAATGAAAAAGTTCTCTTTTATGACGCAATGGAAGGATTTCTTTCATCATGCCGCTTGATTCGCTACTCTCAACAAAAAAGAAAAACCTCACTGCGGCCCAGCAGCGGGCTGTAAAATACATCACGGAAAATTACGAGGATGCCGTTTTCCTGACGGCATCAAGTCTGTCACGGCGTATAGGTGTCAGCGAAGCTACTGTCGTACGGCTTGCTCAGGCCCTTGGATTTCACGGTTTCCGGGGAATGCAGAGGATGTTGCGGGAAAGTTTTCAGAATCGACTCTCCACCGACGCGCGACTTGAGCACACGGTTAAACACGCCAAAACCGATGAAGACGTTCTGGTAAAGGTTATACAGGAAGACATCCGTAACCTTACTCAAACCCTCGAATCCCTTTCAATCGAGACCTTTCAACGGGCAGTTACGGAAATGGCAACCGCCCGGAGGATTTTTGTTGTCGGATTAAAAGGCAGCCATTCAATCGCAGTGGTGCTTTCACGGTATCTTGGTTTTCTAAGAAAGGGAATATATCTATTAAAACCGGGCCATGGGGACATCTGGGATTCCGTTCACGATGTCGATGAAAAAGATTTGGTAGTGGGTATCAGCTTTCCTCGCTATACCCGGCTTACTGTGGAGGCCTTGGAATATGCCAATACTCAGGGGGCCAGAGTCGGGGCTATTACAGATTCGCTCTTTTCTCCTCTTGCCGATCACGCCCACTGGGTGCTTCCGGTCAGGCATCAATTGGATTCCTTTATAGAGTCATATACCGCCGTTATGAGTTTGATTAATGCGCTGCTCACAGCCCTGAGCATTCGAAATCCACGGGAAACATTAGCGGCGCTGAAAAAACGGGAGAATCTCTGGAAGGAGAAAGATATCTACTGGGAGATTCCTACAGAGAAGGACAGAAAATGATATTTTGAAAATCTATTCAGGAAGGAGGTGTGAACGAATACAGGGGACTGGTATTTATAAGTATGGTTGTAAAGAGAAAACTTTATTCATACAAAAGGAGGACAAGATGAAAAGATCATTGTACGTAGTTTTGGTGGTTTGCCTGGCCGTTTTTCTGGTTTTTGCGGGTCCGGCTGTAGCAAAGAAGGTATTCCTGACCATAGGAACCGGGAGTCCGGGTGGCGTCTACTATCCTATGGGCGGTGGGATGTCTGTTGTTATCCAGAAAACTGTCGACGGGGTCAGGTGCGCCGCCGAGTCAACGGGCGCATCGGTGGA
>CAZOHQ010000060.1:0-8846 GCA_964579455.1 uncultured Syntrophaceae bacterium
CACCAAAGGTGCTCCTCCTCGACGAACCCATATCGAACCTCGATGCGAACCTGCGGGTTCTCATGCGTGATGAAATCAGGAGGCTTCAAACGGAACTGTATATCACAACCGTCTTTGTCACCCACGACCAGTATGAGGCAATGGCCATATCCGACAATATCGTTGTCCTCTCAGACGGGTATATACAGCAGATCGGTTCGCCTATCGAGATATACGATCATCCCGTCAATGAATTCATCGCGAGTTTTGTCGGCTACGTCAATTTCCTCGAAGCAAAAATAGACAGCATCAATCGGGAAACTGAAGCCGCTGTCGTATCAACTGAATATGGCAAGCTTGAATTGGATATCGGGCAGGCTGAATATGCCTCAGGGGATGAGGTGTTGCTCGTTATCAGACCGGAGACGATACAGATCGAGCCATCCAACGGAACGGTCAAACAGAACGTGATCCAGGGTACACTGAGAAGGTATATCTATACCGGGGCGCTTGCAAAATGTCACGTAATGCTGGGCGACAGGGAGATAATAGTGGACATCTCTGACCCCAGGGATCATGTACCCTTGAGGGAAAAGGACAAGGTGGAAGTGACCATCTCCCGCAATGTCCATGTCTTGAAGAGACGGAATGCGGTGTCTGCTGACACATAGGTGTATAGTATAAAACCCCGCTTTCAATATACACATGGAAACGAGGTCTTGATATTACGAGTATATCCCTTCGACAGCACCTGGAGAGTGTAACATTTGTATGTAAAATCAGTTCCAGATATTGACGAAGGCTTTGATCAGCAACTCTATGATGCTCATCTTCCTGGTCCTCCTTACGGATCATTTTTTCAAAAGGCGGGTTTTTCGGATCACCGCCGTTCACTTTATTCACAAAATGTACTATATAACCGCTGTCTCTAATTCGAGGATGTGCCTTCTAAACTATTCGATAACGAAAGTCAATACAATGATCGGTAATATTTGTTATGCCTATCATAACGTAAGCACTCAGGCATCGAACGTCATTCAGTATCTTCAGGATATGGGTGAGAGAGACTGAAGTCTCCTCACTGCTCCGAGAAAGTGAAGAGCTTTCACTGAGCAGCGCTTGCAAACCTCACTGCTCACGGCGGGATTAGCGAGCGAGTAAAAAATACACATTTTTCTTAACAACCGGACATCCCCTCGCAACTTGTTGCCGGGAGCTTCAATTTTGTCATTTCGAAAAGGGTCGGTGATGAGAAATCTTGATGATACAGGTCTGTTAAGGTGTTCCCCGCGATCGGAATAACAAGTAATGATAGTTGTTCAAGTCTCTCAAGTTACAAACTTGATGAAATAACTTCTTTGGGATAATATAGCATGTTAAAATAAATGTTTTTTACTACTTCAGTATACGTTAGTTTTTAAATAAACGGATACTCGGCCAAAACCACGAAATTCTATTTGTAGTTGGACTTGTTAATAGTAATGAATAATAGTTGAGTAATTGGGGGGGGTAAGATGTGAAAAAGGGGATAGAGAAGATCCTTTTCGATAGAGAAGATCATGAGCTTCTTGTAATTGTAAGTGAAGTTCTCAACAGAGACAAATCAAGAAAATATATCAAAAATCTGCTTAACCCCTATCTCCACCCTCATGGAATAAAGGAAATGGCGGCATCGAGAGAATTACGCATAGCCTATGCCGTTGTTCATCTTCTGAATTCTCTTGAGGTGGGTGAGGAAAAGGATAGACTTGCCGCACTGCGTTCATTACGAGACGAGGTGCTCTATATAACAAAAAGTTATCTGGGTAAAAATACGGCGCGGGTACTCATACAGATTATGAAAAGGCTCGTACGCTCAGAGGGAAATTATCGTAGAAGGCTGAAACTGGCCCACGACTTTCGAATGGCTGCAACAGGAAAACCGAGAGTAGTCCGAGAACAGTTGAGAAAGTACCACCTTCTCGAGATGTCGGAGGAGTGGAATCAGATCGCGACGGATGACCATGTGCATGATGTGAATACAAAGGGGAGAAAATCACCGACACATCTCATTATGGATGCATGGATAAAAGGAATACGGCGCTTGAAGGTGATTTACTACAATTATGTAAGATCCGATGCGGCTGCTGAGCTTCTTGAAGCGGCAGAGATCATGGGCATCAGGGTACGTATTGGAGTTGAACTTTCTGCGACATTCCGTAATCGATATATACGGATCATCTGGGCTCCGAGGGGACTTCTGAACGTACCGGATTATCTGCAATTCCTGGAAGAACCCGATGTTAGAGCCTTTACAGAGGAGGGGCGCATTGTATCAGAATATGAAGGCCATTCCATTCTTTCGATGCTTCAGGAATTCAACAAAGGACATAGTAAGGAAATAAACGAAAGATACGGGATCGAAATCACGCCCCTTGATGAGGCGGAATTTCTCTTATTTGTGGGAAGAGGGCAGGTATCCATACTCCACTTGGCAGAATTTATTCACTCAAAGATGCTGCCGAAAATGCAGGCTCGCACGGAGGAACTGAAAGATCTCTACACCGGCGCCGATAGGGATGAAAAAAACAGGCTGACGAGTCTTGTAGTTGAGATGAATAATCTCGATTCGGAAGCTATCGTCGAAAAATATTTGAGGCCATCGTACAACTCGAATATCCCCGATCCCAATACTCCCAGAGACGATCCGGATGCTCCTCAATTGCTCACGCTTTCTCCCCGGAAACTTATCGAGAGAATGACGCATCTTCATTCGGGTTCTAGTTTTACGCTGGGTCTTACCGATCTCAACATCGAGGATGTCCTTGAAATCCTTTACGACTGCGAAGGGATGATAACTCATCTGGAGAACTTTAACCTGAAAGATTATATCACGGGGAGGAATCCCCACTATCAACAGATAAATGAACTTCAGAGGGCAATAAATGATGGCAATCTCATAGTTCTCAAGAGGATTATACGGAACGTCATAGAGAAATCGAAACAAACGGGTGATATCGAAAGGATGGAAAAGTTTAGAGAAATTCTCTATCATATCGAATCGTTTCAATCAAATTACAAAGGTCACCAATTGAGGAGTCGTGTGGGGAGCGATTCGACGGGACGATCTCATCACCTCTACGGCATGGGCCTGGTCATAAAGGATACGTTGCTCCCTGCCGCCCAAAGAGAGATAAAAAATTCACCCGCTACTTCCCGCCTGACCGTTCCTGTCCATACAGAGGTCTTCAGGCGCGTTAATTATGTATCCAAGACGAGTCCGAATTCTCTGCTCAGCGCCCTTTATCATAGAGCGGGCCGTATCCCCGGGTTAACAATGTTCGGTAAGAAGCGTTGCGAAGAATGGGAGATCTCAAAGCACTCAACCGTGATAGGGGCCGAAGGCAATGTGGTGTCGCTCGGAGGAATTGATGAAGAACGTTCAAACAATCTTTCTCTCAACCCACCAGAGATGAAAGAAAAGGGGAGAAACATTTCCTGGATGTATATGAACAGCGGTTTAAAAAACTGGATCAAGGTCTTGTGTGGTTTTATCCCGGCCTTTTTCACCTTCTTTCTGACCAAGGACTGGTGGCTCCTGGCCTATTTCGGGGCCTTTATATGGTTCGGAATCACGGGACTCAGGAATATTCTGCAGTCTGTCCTGGGAGGAGGCGGGATACGTCGTTCACCCCTTCTCAGATGGAATGATTATGTGAGTTGGAAACGCCTGACGGATTCTCTCCTTTTTACCGGTTTTTCCGTCCCACTCCTCGATTATATTGTAAAAACAGCCATCTTGGACCGCATATTCGGGATAACCGTTGCAACAAGTCCGGTATCTCTCTATTCGGTGATGGCCGTCGTAAACGGACTATATATATCGACCCATAACGTATTTCGGGGCCTTCAGAGGGGTGCCATCTTCGGCAATTTTTTCCGCACCGTGATTTCCATACCCCTTGCCCTGTTATTCAACATTTTAGCGGGGGGTATCCTTTTTGGGCTTGGAATTGCTGGGGCTGATCTTATCCTTCAGAAGTGGGCGGCGATTATATCCAAGGCAGCGTCTGACTGTGTAGCCGGTGTGATTGAGGGTCTTGCCGATCGATATCAGAATATCCGAGTCCGTCTTCGTGATTATCGCGGCAAGTTGGAGCAGGTTTTCGATACTTATACACGGATGGAAGTCTTGTTTCCCGAATCGGACGTGCTTGAGATGCTCGAATCTCCGAAGAAATTTATACGCACCATAAAAAAGGGGGAGAGCGATCTGGAAAAGATCGTTATTATAAATGCCCTCGATCTTCTTTATTTCTGGATGTATCAGCCTCGGGCACAGAGCACGCTGAAGATAATCATCAGTGGGATGTCTCATGAGGAGCGGCAGATATTTATTCGTACACAAACGGTGCTCGAACGGAACCGCGAGATAAGTCAACTTTTTGTCGACGGAGTGGTGGGCAAGAATTTCTCCAGAGCCCTTTCTTTTTACCTCGACAGATCACAGGAATACCTGCGCGCGATCAGAAAAATAGTATAGCGGAAATGGCACTTCCCGGTTGGCTTAAGAGGGTGCCCGAGAATAGCAAAGGGTCAGTGAAGAAACAAACCATAGATGACCAAAACCCTCTTAGAACCGGTAATATTTGTTATACGTATCATAACGTAACTTCAAAGATATGAAACAGTATTCAGTAATAACGGGTAAGCTAATGAAATCAAACAAATCGGCAACAGGAAACATTTCATGATACAAGCGGTGCTGTTCGATTTTGGTCAAACGCTGGTAAACTCGGCCGACGGTTTCCGCAAGGCGGAGAAGGATGCACAGCTCAGACTCTTTTCTCATCTGAACCTCTCATCCTGGGATATTTTCCTTTCAACATATCGGGACATCCGCGGGGAACTCCACTCACAATCGATTTTCTCGCGAAACGTCATATGGGAGAATGTGTCGGTTCGCTTCGGACTCAAACCCGATGACGAATTGTACAGCCGGTGGGAAAGGGAGTACTGGAAGACAGTGATCGACAATACCGTCATGTTTCCGGAAGCCGAACATGTATTGAAGACGCTTTCTTCACGCTATCGACTGGGACTTGTTTCCAATACCCAGGGGCAGGGCCGGTCAGCCGGGCACCGCCTGAGTCTATTCCCCGGCATTGCCCAATTCTTTGACGCAATCATAATAGCCGGAGAGGGAGATGTACCGCCGAAGCCCCACTCGGAGCCATTTCTGAGGTGCCTGATGGAGTTGGGCATAGAACCCGAAGAAGCCCTCTTTGTGGGTGATGACTGGCGCATAGACATATGTGGAGCGAAGGATGCGGGAATCCGGCCCGTATGGCTTCAGCACAGGTCGGTGCATCGCACATGGCCGGTCGTAGATACGTCCGTTCCGATTATTCATTACCTTAATTCGCTTATCGAACCGGAGAAGTTTCTATAACGTTAAAAGGAGAAAATAGTATGAGTACAAAAATTGTCGTCTGTCTGGATGGAACAAACCCCCAGTACCTCTCTCAAAGCGATACACCGACCCTTGATGCTATCGCAGCAAAGGGTTTCAGCGCCTTAGGCAGGGCGGTTCTTCCTACCGTAACAAATGTCAACAACACGTCCATCATCACTGCCAGTTTCCCGGAAGTACATGGAATTACATCCAACTACTTTCTCGATCTGTCAACGGGTGAAGAAAAGTACATGGAATCATCGGAATATCTTCTGACAGAAACCATCTTTGAACGAATCGGCAGAAGGGGCAGGAAATCGGCCCTGCTTACCGCAAAGGATAAACTGAAAACCCTGATCTCCCGCGGAGCAGAGATCGCAGAGTCTGCCGAGAACCCCTCCCGATGGCTCGTGGATAGAATCGGCGCTCCTCCGGAATTTTATACAATTGAAACCAACCACTGGTTATTCAAGGCGGCTCGTGAAATTCTTGTGGCCGAGTCGCCGGATTTCCTGTATCTGACGACGACGGACTACGCGACACACACCTACCCGCCGGAGGACGAACGCTCTCAATGGAATTTTAATCAACTTGACCGGCTTCTCGGTGAAATCCTGAATACATCCTCCGACATAGAGATCGTTGTGACGGCCGACCACGGAATGAACGCAAAGTCCTACGCCCTTGATCTGACCAGAATACTTAATGAAGCAGGGGTGCCGGGAACGGCGATTCCTATTATCAAGGACCGCCATGTAGTCCACCACAAAAACCTCGGCGGTTCGGCATACATATACCTGAAGGACCCGTCCGCCATGGATGACGCAATGGCGCTTCTGCGGGAAGAAAGGGGTGTCGAAATGATCATGCCGAGTTCCGAGGCCGCCCGGCTGTATCGCCTCCACCCTGACCGTATCGGGCACCTCTTTGTCCTGGCGGACATCGATACCGTATTCGGAACCATCTCCGCTG
The DNA here is from genome assembly GCA_964579455.1 of uncultured Syntrophaceae bacterium. Classification (GTDB taxonomy): domain Bacteria; phylum Desulfobacterota; class Syntrophia; order Syntrophales; family UBA2210; genus UBA2210. The sequence continues at coordinate 6,386 of CAZOHQ010000060.1, forward strand.
CCAGAGAAGAGGTCAGCATACGCTCACACGGCTCGCTGCATGAACAGGAGATCCCCATTTGTGGCCTTGGGAAAGGGCCCATGGCCCACCAACCGCAGTCAAACCCAGAGGTTGGGGCGTGGCTTGATATGTGATTCAGAAGTTCTCCGACGCCCACTTGACTGTTTCTTCTATCAAATTGCCGAGAGATGTTGAAATATACTTGTCACGGTGGAGAATAATATAAAATTTTCTCTTCATGGAGGTATCAGAGAGGGAGACGGCCGTCAATCTGCCGTCTTCAATCTCTTCGTTGGCCACCCATCGGGATACCAGGGCGAGGCCCAACCCCTGTTCCACCGCCCGTTTAATGGCCTCGTTGTTGGACAGCTCCAGCGGAATGGATACTGAGATATTGTTTTTTTTGATATATCTGTCGGTGATTCTTCGCGGGGCCGCCCCACGTTCGTGCATTATCAGGCACTGGTGTTCCAGATCCCGAGGGTGGATCTCTTTCTTGTCGGCAAATTCATGATCAGGGGGAACTATCAGAACGAGACTGTCTTCGAGTATTTCCCTCGTCGCTATTTTCTTGTGTTCTATGGCGTAGGAGGTAAATCCTATGTCATTATTGAGCGTAGCCGTTTTCTCAACAACCAGTTCCGTGGGCAGTACATTTACCGATACCTGAATCTTGGGGTTATTCTTCCTGAATTCCCTTATAATCGAAGGAAGATAATACGCTCCAAAGCTTTCACTTGCATGAATCCGGAGGATCCCCCTCTTTCTCTGCTGGAAATCGCGGATGACCTCTTCCGCCTGGCTCTCCATTCCGAAAATCTTGTCTGCTATATCGTATAGGGCCTCTCCGGCATCCGTCAGGACGAGTTTTTTCCCGAACCGGTTGAAAAACTTGATTTCATGGTATTCTTCGAACCGCTGAATTCCCTTGCTCACTGCAGGCTGTGTAATATACAGCGCATCAGCGGCGACACTGAGGCTCCCGTATTTTGCCGTGTAATAGAATATTTTTAATTGATTAAGGTTCATTATAACTTCCGTTTATCAATTATATAAAATCAATTAGCTTGACTTATGCTAAACATATATTTAAAGATATTTCAACTCATTAGTTCTCTTTCCACCGATTAGTAAACCTTCTCTATCTGTCTGAGACAGATTGCAGGGCAGAGTACAGAATAACCATAAAAAGCAGTAAGATTAGAACGTATATGAATCTATGGGGATGCGAAGCGATGAAATTTGACTTCTTTACGCGAAGACAGGGAATCGAGACACAGATTGACGAATTCCTGAACAGGGTCAGCGAGGCGGGACTGATTTTCAAGGGTGCCATCGTCGATTATCTGAAGGGTGATCTGGAAACATTCGTACTAAAGAGAGACAGACTCCATGAAATCGAACGTCAGGGCGATGTCCTTCGCCGTGAACTTGAGATGATGCTCTACACGAAAACGCTCATTCCGGAATCGCGGGGGGATGTGCTGGAACTCATCGAAAACATGGACTCACTCCTGGATCACTACAAGGGAGCGATGTGGAAGATAGACATCGAGCACCCTCAGATCTGCGAGGAATTCCATGAAGACTTCAAGGAACTGGTGGCATATGGCGTGGAATCAGTAGAATCTACGGTCTGCGCGTGCAGGGCCTTTTTCCGGAATATCGATACAGCCTCGACACACATGGATAAGGTAATCTACTGGGAAAAGAAATCCGACGTTGTTTCGACGCGTCTCCAGCGTGCCATCTTCAGGCGCGAAGACCTGCGATTGAGTCACAAGCGACATCTTCGCGATTTTGTCAGATTCATGGAAAAGATAGCAGACGAGGCCGAAGACGTGATAGACCGGCTCAGCATCTATATCATCAAGCGCGCGTTATAGGAGCAATAAGCATGTTTCTCTTTTTCCTTTCGAGCGGCCTGTTTCTCGGCTGGTCATTGGGGGCCAACGATGCCGCCAATGTTTTCGGAACCGCTGTCGGCTCGCGAATGATAACCTTTAAAAGGGCCGCGGTTCTCTGTGGTGTCTTTGTTGTATTGGGAGCAGTCATAAGCGGCGCGGGTACTTCGGATACTATTGGAAAGCTGGGCACGGTGAATGCCATAGCCGGGGCATTTATCGTCGCCCTGGCCGCGGGGATAAGTGTCTATTTAATGACTGTCATGGGATATCCCGTGTCGACCTCTCAGGGCATTATCGGGGCCATCATAGGCTGGAATCTCTTTACCGGTACCCTGATTGATTATACGTCCCTCACAAAGATTGTTTCCAGCTGGATCGCCTGCCCGCTTCTGGCAGCAATTTTTTCCATTATACTGTACAAGCTGGTTGTCATCTGCATTAAAACTTTCAATATACAGATGTTCAAACTCGACACAATCACACGATACGGCCTGATAATCGTGGGCATATTCGGGGCTTACTCCCTCGGAGCGAATAATATTGCAAACGTCATG
>CAZOHQ010000061.1:0-8836 GCA_964579455.1 uncultured Syntrophaceae bacterium
TCAAGGAAACATGGATTCTTATTATTTTGCATCATTAGTGCTGATGCAAAATATCATTGGCGGACAAAAAAACCTCGTCGTTGCCGGCAAGGGAGGTGACGGAACCGTCCGGATGAAGGACTTTGGTCATCGCTCTCTGCGTCATGGGCTGATTTCTTCTGTCTGAATCCCTATGAGGTTTTATCCCTGCTACTCCGGAAGATCCCACGAACCGCTTCCGTTCTCCAAGTCCGTGTCTTCGGCCTTCCCTATCTGTGGCTCATTAAAGTTTATTGAGGCTACCTGTAGGTTCTACTTTCGTTACGGACTGCTGCGTTGCCAATTGGAAACCTACGCTCCCTTGTTACCAAGACGCCGATTCCTTGCATTATCGGGGTGAATTGGACAATTCCCCGGATGGGATTTTAACTAGTAAGATCGAACAGTTGCTGCTACATGCCGCAACTTTTTATGAGATGGCTCTCATTGAGCATCCTCTGAGGGACAACGCTCAGAATTTAAGATACGTTACGCACTATCTCTCGCATCAACTTTTTTTGTTTCATATGCAGGGAATAAGCTGTTTCCAAGGTTACTTTCTCGAACCGGATAACATTTCCGGGGATGGTCTGGGCAACCTTGGGAATATCCGTGGAGATGACAGTGGCAATTTTGGTATAACCTCCCATGGTTTGTTCGCCCAGCAGGATAATCGGTTGCCCGTCGGCTGGAATTTGAACGCTGCCCGAAATGCTCGGATCGGAAATGATGCTTGCGGGCATGTTCTCTTTTTGACGGATTGAAGGTCCCTGGAGCCTGTATCCCATGCGGTTCGCATTGGTACTAATCGTAAACTCTGATTGGAAGAACGTAGCGAGCTCTTCTTCATGAAAAAAGTCGTCTTGGGGTCCTGGAATGGCTCGGAGAACGATTTCCGAAGAATACCGGGGAATCAATGCCGAAGGAAGACGTCGCGGCACATCCAGTAAGGTGCCTCCGCAACAGCGAAGAATGTCCCCTTTCTTCAGAGGACGGCCTTGGTACCCCCCCAGTTTGCCGACCATATAGGTAGAACGACTCCCCATCACTTTAGGAACATCGATGCCGCCACTGACGGCCAGATAAGCGCGGCAGCCGATCTTCACCTGCTGCATTTTCAAGATGTCACCAGGCGAAACCCTGAAGGACTCCCAGCAATTAAGGGGCTGATTGTTCAACGTTGCTCCCATCTCAGCACCAGCAAGGGCGACATCGATGTTTCTCAGAAATGTAAGACGGGGTCCGGTAACGGTAATTTCCAAAACGGCGCTCTCTTCGGGATTCCCCACCAACAGGTTGGCCACACTGCCGGCAAAGGAATCAAGAACCCCTGAAACGGGGATTCCCATCTTTTGATAGCCGAAACGCCCATTATCTTGAACCGTGGTGTACGAACCCGGTGCCTGCACTAAGAACGCGTCCATTATTTTATCCCCTTTTCCGCCAACCGGCGGTATTCTTCCGGGGATATGGGCCTGAATTTGATCCGGTCCCCGACTTGATAAAGGAAAGGATTGGAACGTTCCGGATCGAACAACTTAAATGGGGTCAGGCCGATCAATTGCCAGCCTCCGGGGCTGGTCACGGGGTAAATCCCCGTTTGCTCGTTGGCAATTCCCACCGACCCCGCGAGGACTTGAGTGCGTGGAGTTTTTTTTCTTGGCGTATGAAGCTCTTTGGGAAGTCCACCAAGGTAAGAAAATCCCGGCGAGAACCCGATCATGAATATCTGGTATTCGGGTTCCGAATGGAGACGGATAACGGCATCCACCGTCAGGCCGTTACTTTCGGCAACGAACTGTATGTCAGGGCCAAACTCTCCTCCGTAACAGACAGGAATCTCAACCGTTTGCGGGGGTGGAATTTCGATTTCCTGGAGACGCTTTTCCAGAGAGTTCAAAGATTCCTGCAAGACAGAAGTGTTTGTTACTGAAGGATCGTAAACGATCAGGAGAGAACGGTAGGAGGGAATGATCTCTATCACACCCGCCGGAGCGTCATGTTCCAGACCGATGGCTATGGATATGACTTTTTTGTTAACAACGGGATCTATCTTGTTGCCGTATTCCACCAGGAGACCCCGGTCACCCACAACGCGAATCTTGGACGTTTCGTACAAACCGCTGCTCATTTTGACTTTTTTCCAATCCGGGTTTCTGTCAAATTTTTAGAATGAATTACAACTCTCCCTTGGGCGTCACGGACATTCCTTCCGCTTCCAGCTTTTCACGAATAGCCCTCACCAGATCCACCGCCATCGGTGTATCACCATGAACACAAAGGGTTTGAATATCCAGCTGAATTGGAGTTCCATCCACGGCAATCACTTTGCCCTCTTTCGCCATCATCAAAGCACGTTCGGCAACGACCTGAGGGTCCCTGACAACCGCCCCCGGCAAGCGACGGGATAGCAGTGTCCCCTCAGGGGTATACGCTCGATCAGGAAAGGCTTCGTAAACCATTTTGAGCCCCACATCATGACCAATTTTGCTCATAATTGTTTCCTTTGCGCTGGACAAAGCTACGTAGATGAGTTCAGAATCCACACTGACGACGGCCTCTGCAATTGCCCGCGCAACGCCCTCGTTCACAGCGGCCGTATTATACAGGCTACCGTGAGGTTTCACATGGCGCATCCTGGTACCGTGAATGGCACAAAATGCCTGAAGAGCACCAATCTGATACACCACATTGTTACGAATTTCCTCCAGTGTACAGTCCATATTCCGGCGTCCAAATCCCTGTAGATCGGGATATCCCGGATGTGCGCCAACAGCGACATTATGTTCAACCGCCATTTTTACAGTCCTGTCCATTACCAGTGGATCTCCGGCATGGAACCCACAGGCAACGTTGGCCGACGTTATATACTTGATAACTTCATCATCCATGCCTATCGTATAGGCGCCAAAACTCTCACCCATGTCACAGTTCAGATCAACTTTTTTCATAAGACCTATACTCCTTTTGTTTATTCTAACAGTGAAAACCTTGTCCCCAGGGCAAGGTCAGAGTTCAGTGGTTTTGCCGTCTGAACAATAATTTGTTACTCCAAGGTTGAATTGCTTCCATAACAACCACAACCAAGGAGTAACAATATTAGCAGGTTTCAAAAATTATCACAAACGCTATGGCATTGCCAGTACCATATTGTATGGGTTCCAACGTACAGGCTTAGAATTTTAAAAAAGGAGATCAAAGAAGAAGTAGCTGGATGTATCAAGATGTTTTCAGAACAACAGAAATGTGAAGTTCAGGAATTGAATATCTGGATTTATCATGTACACCTTCTCGTAATGATTCCTCTCAAAATATCTGTCTCAAATTACGTTGGGACAATAAAGAGGAAGGAACTGATACAAGTGCTTAATAAGTTTCGTAAGCTGAAACAAAATCTTATTGGGGTAACCATCTTTGCCGTCTGAGGAGGTAGAGGCAATGTTATTCCCTTCCAAGGGTTATCCCAGAACCAGCCCCTTTGAGATTGGTTTTTTATTGACAAAATATCATAATAATGATTATACCAAGCCAAAATAATAGAAATTTACCGTCATTGTTTACCTTGCTGCTTTAAAAGATAATCTGTATAAATGCAGCATGGCCATTCATGTTGTCCAAAAGTCTCAGCATTAAAATAAAACAATAGAGGGAGAAAGAGGATGAATGTATACAAAAGTGTTGTAGCTACGCTGGCTGGAATGATTATTGGTTTGGGGATGACTGTGAACGTCATTGGGGCCACCTGGGATATGCCCACTCCGTATCCCGACAAGACTTTCCACACGCAGAATATTGCCATATTCGCTGACGATGTAAAGAAAGCAACCGGGGGAGAACTGGAGATAAAAATACATTCCGCGGGTTCGCTCTTCAAGCATCCCGAGATCAAAAATGCTGTCCGTGGTGGACAGGTACCCATCGGCGAGTTCTTTGTTTCCCTTCTCTCCAACGAGCAACAGGTTTTCGGGGCTGATTCCCAGCCCTTTCTTGCCACCAACTACGATGATGCCAAAAAGCTCTGGGATGCTCAGAAACCTGTCATTACAACACTCCTTGACAAGCAGGGCCTTATGCCGCTTTTTTCCGTGCCCTGGCCACCACAGGGACTGTATACGAAAAAGGAGATAAAAACGGTTGATGATCTGAAGGGTATAAAATTCAGGGCGTACAATGCCACCTTGGAACTCTTTGCCAATCTGATCGGTGCCGCGCCGACTCAGGTAGAGGTACCTGATATCCCACAGGCTTTTTCCACCGGCCGCGTTGACGCGATGATCACCTCTCCTTCCACAGGGGCTAATTCCAAAGCCTGGGATTATGTCACACATTACACAGACATTCAGGCCTGGCTACCGAAAAACATCGTCGTCGTGAACAAAAAAGCGTTCAGAAAACTGGATAAAAAGACCCAGGATGCGCTTCTCACCGCGGCGAAGGCGGCTGAGACCAGAGGATGGGCAATGAGTAAGGAAGAAACGAACGCAAAGACCCAGATCCTCAAAGATAACGGGATTATTGTGGTAACTCCCAGTGCGGAGCTCATGACCGGTCTGAAGAAGATCGGTGCCTCCATGCTCGAGAAGTGGAAGAAAGGCGCAGGCAGTGAAGGTGAAATACTGCTTAAAGCGTATCAGGCACAATAGAATTACCCGTTCGTTAATCACCATATAGGTATATATGCCCGGCTGTGGCTTCTCTTTGTGCGGCAGCCGGGTTAAGGGAAAATTAATGCGTAGGTGTTTGGATGTTCTCTATAAAGCCAGTTGCTGGTTTGGTGCGTGCTGCATAGGCGCTATCTGTTTGCTGGTTGTCTGCCAGGTTATGCTCAACCTGATTGACCGGATCAGCACGGTGTTGACCGGGAGCGCAATAGGTCTGACAATACCCTCATATGCGGACTTTACCGGTTTTTTGCTTGCTGCAGCCTCCTTCATGGCGCTTGCCTACACTCTCCGGGAGGGAGCTCATATCCGAGTCACTCTTATCGTTGGTCGTTTGCCGGAAAAACTTCACCGACCGGTCGAAATATGGTGTGCTCTCTTTGCTTTGTCTATTTCCCTTTATTTTTCATGGTATACAGCAAAACTGACACATGAATCGTTTACCTATCACGACCTCTCACCCGGGATGATCGCCGTGCCCATCTGGATTCCGCAGATGGCCTTGCTCCTGGGTCTCATAGTCCTGTCTATTGCGCTTATGGATGAGTTGGTAACCGTACTTCGCGGTAATGCTCCATCCTATGTGGCAAAAGGGGCGAAGCTCCTGGTAAAAGAGAATCAGCTGGATCAGGCAACTGCCGAGTCGTGGGGAGAAGACAATGTCTGAGATAAGCCTCACGGCAATATTGCTTTTTCTTCTGTTTTTCCTGCTGGGTAGCGGCATCTGGGTAGCATTTTCCCTGCTGGCCGTAGGAATGGCTGGGATGGCTCTGTTTTCCGAAGCGCCGCTTGGTGAGGTCATGGCAACGACTATCTGGGGGGCGAGCAACAGCTGGGCCCTCGCCGCCCTTCCTCTGTTTATATGGATGGGGGAGATCCTGTTCCGTTCACGGCTGGCCGAAGATATGTTTACGGGATTGTCTCCCTGGCTGACCCGCCTGCCGGGACGGTTGCTCCATGTCAATATCCTTGGTTGCGGTATATTTGCGGCCGTCTCCGGTTCATCTGCGGCAACGGCAGCAACCATCGGCAAGATGACGATTCCTGAACTGGCCAGACGTGGCTATCCTGAAAGCATGCTGGTGGGGACCCTGGCTGGCTCTGCAACTTTGGGGTTGCTCATTCCTCCGTCGATAATCCTTATCGTCTATGGTGTAGCGACGGAGCAGTCGATTGCCAGGCTGTTCATAGCTGGAGTATTGCCGGGCTGTATGCTGATTGCACTCTTTAGTGGTTATGTGATTGTGTGGTCCCTTTTGCATCCGAAGGCCATTCCGGCTGGTGAGGTCGCCCTGCCTATGAGGCAACGTCTGTTCCTGGCAAAGAGACTGATACCCGTAATACTGCTGATTGCCGGGGTCATCGGGTCGATTTACTCCGGCATCGCATCTCCAACTGATGCCGCTGCTGTCGGGGTTCTGCTTGCCCTATTCCTCTCCTGGTACACCCGGTCGCTTTCCAAAGTGACTTTTCTCGAAGGGCTGATGGGAGCGACAAAAACTTCCTGTATGATCGCCTTTATCCTCGCTGGTGCCGCATTCCTGACAGTGGCAATGGGGTTTACCGGGATTCCGAAAATGCTGGCAATCTGGATAAGCGCCATGCAGTTGTCACCCTACGCGCTCCTTGTGGCCCTGACCTTCTTTTTTATCATAATGGGCTGTTTTCTTGATGGAATATCCGTTGTGGTATTAACCACTTCGGTGATCATGCCGATGGTCGAACAGGCAGGCATCGATCCGCTCTGGTTCGGAATTTTTGTGGTTATTGTCGTTGAAATGGCACAGATTACTCCGCCGGTGGGGTTCAACCTGTTTGTCATTCAGGGACTGACCGGTATTGATATCCTGAGAGTGGCCTATGCGGCGATACCCTTTTTCCTGTTGCTGGTCATTGGTCTGGGGATGATAGTCGTGTTTCCCGGGATTGTCACCTTCCTTCCCAATATGATGGGTGGATAGTGTCCTTCAGAACGAGCAATCCATCCAAGATGGCTGGCCTTAAAGGCCGAACATCAACCTTCAATAAGAGACTCAAAGTCGCCTTAATAAATATCGCAGTGTGACATTCGGCTTGACATATACGGTCAATTTTCCCTATACTCTCTGCTAAAAAGGCAGTCATTAAAAGTAATTAACTTGCCTCCCCCTCTATTGATGCATGGAATTGTTTCGAGTAGCGAACTATTTTATTTAATGGAGGTTAATCATGAAAAAAATATTTTTCAGCTCGCCACCTGCAGTATTCATAATGTTTCTAAGTATATCTATTGAGTCATGATATTGTGTATGCCGGAGAGAAAATACTGGCCCTGCCTGACTCTAACTATTACAATATTCCCGGAGTGATATTCTGGCTACGATAATAAAAGAAGAAAAATAGACGCTATTATCACTTTTTTTGAGAGGAAGAATCGATGCACAAGATAATACAGGCCGTATCGCGATTCATCGATTTTATAAAGGGCGATATCTGGAGGATTCGCTTAAAGGACCTGCCGCGGAAACAATCCTTCCTTATTAAGCAACTGCGGGTTTTTCTCCTTTCGCTGCGCGGATTCGACGAGGATAAGTGCCAGCTGAGGGCGTCAGCCCTGACCTTCTATTCCCTGATTTCCATTGTTCCCGTCGCTGCCATGGCCTTTGGTGTCGCGAAGGGATTCGGATTCGAGAAGCATCTCGAGCGGCAGCTCTTAGACCAGTTTCAAGGGCAGGAAGAAATAATTACGCGGGTCATCACCTTTGCCCATTCACTGCTCACCAACACGAAAGGAGGCCTCCTTGCCGGTGTCGGTGTTATCATCCTCTTCTGGGCGGTCATCAAGGTTCTCGGGAATATTGAGGCCTCGTTCAATGACATCTGGGGGATACGTGAGGCGAGAAGCCTGGGCAGAAAGTTCAGCGATTATCTTTCCGTGATGCTCCTCTGCCCTGTCCTCCTGATCATGTCGAGCAGTGTTACGGTCTTCATAACGACCCAGGTAACGCTGATCGTTGAAAAGGTCGCCCTTCTGGGGATATTCAGCCCGGTTATATCTTTCGTGCTCAAGGCGCTGCCTTACGGCATCGTCTGGGTCCTGTTCACCTTTCTCTATATCTTCATGCCCCATACCAAGGTTAATTTCAAATCGGGTCTGCTGGCCGGAATCATCGCGGGAACCATCTACCAGGTTGTTCAGTTCGGCTATATCGCCTTTCAGGTGGGAGCCGCGAGATACAATGCCATCTATGGAAGCTTTGCGGCGCTGCCGCTGTTCCTCATCTGGATGCAGCTCAGCTGGTTGATCGTTCTCTTTGGAGCGGAATTTTCCTTCGCCCACCAGAATGTCGATACTTATGAGTTTGAGCCCGACTCTCTCCTAATTAGTGACTCCTTCAAAAGGCTCCTCTCCCTGCAGATCACCCACCTGTTGGTGTCAACATTCGCGAAGGGAGAAAAACCGCTGACGGCCATGCAGATCTCTCAGAAGCTTGAGATTCCGATTCGTCTGGTACACCAGATACTCTATGAACTGACCGCGTGCGGAATCGTCTCAGACACCGAAAGAGAGGAGTACAAGAAACCGGGCTATCAGCCCGCTCGTGACATCGGCACCTTGTCCATCCAGTTTATTATTAATGCCCTGGAAGATAGCGGAACAGACTCGATTCCCGTGACCCAGACCGAAGAAGGAAAGGCTCTCTCCGAAATACTGAGCGCCTTCAGAGATGAAGTGGCACAATCCCCGTCGAATCGGCTGTTGAAGGACATATAAGACAAAACTCTGTGGAAATCTGTGAATTCATCAGATAATAAAAATTGAGTTCACCTACAACTCCTCAAAATCATTTTAGGAAAGAATCGAGTATTACCGTTAGAAAGTAAAACAGCAATATTTCTTGACTGGATCTGGCAACAGCGTTAATCATCTATCTTATTTTATTGATCTTGTACATACCGGTGTTTTTTTGAACAATGGTAACCGAGGGGAATTATGGTCGGGCTCCTAGATCAATACAGTTGGTCTGATTGTCCCTAATTAATCCGTATAAGATTATAAAGAAAGGTAGAAGCATATACATGCTTCTACCTTTCTTCGTTCGACCCTTAACGGATGACTTATTTCCGTTTTGACCTTGTCCTTGTCCCCACAATTCCGCCAATCCCGATTCCGATAA
>CAZOHQ010000062.1:0-1845 GCA_964579455.1 uncultured Syntrophaceae bacterium
TGAGTCCCCTGCGTCTACCAGTTTCACCACTCCGGCTTGGCGGCTGATTATATAGTTGAGCCTGTAATTGTCAAGAAAATTATATTGAAAATTATATTGACAATAATGGAAACTGCGTGTTAGAAAACCGCCCTGTCTCAATGATATGAAAAAGGGGCTGTAGCTCAGTTGGGAGAGCGCTTGAATGGCATTCAAGAGGTCGTCGGTTCGATCCCGTCCAGCTCCACCAGTAAATTAAGGGGGTTATAGATGTATTTCTTTAACCCCCTTTTGTTATCAGTCAATCAGTTCCCACCATATCTCCGGCTTTGACATATCATTGAAAAAAGTAAGTCAGTATTACTGCCTGTCAGAGCACTTTCTTGTTTCTAAGGTATTTTCTAGCCAGTGCATCCTCGTTTCTAAACCGTTTTTCCCGGAAAAAATCTCATTGGCACAATTCGATAAAATAACGTAATATCAACAGCGGAATACATCCCACGCATAGGCCGGATAATGGTAAAGGTAATCAAATATATCGGCATTGGCTTCGCCATATGTCTCATCATGGTCGTTATTCTGATAAGTACGTCTATCTTTACGCTGAAAACTGATCAGGCTCAGCTGTTCATACAAAAAAAAATTAATGCGAATATTCCCGGTTCCGTAAGATGGGAACGCCTCCGTTTTTCTGTGATCACGGGTGATTTTGAAGTAACGAATGGTATCCTGAAAGGGCCGTCAGAAGAAGATCTGGCCCGCTTCGACCATCTTTCATGCAGCCTGTCGTGGAGAGCGTTGTTTGAAAAAGAGATTCTCATTTCATCGATCTTCATTGAAAAGCCCCGGGCGGTAATCCGTATCGAAAAGGACGGCAGTCTGAATTTCGCACAAGCCTTCGCGACCGCGAAGGACCAAGAGAACCAAATCGAAGAATCCCCCCCCGAGAGCGAAGCAGTCGGTCCGCCCTTGAACATCGTTATCAAAAGCCTTACGGTCAGCGAAGGATCGATCATATATTCAATGGCCGAAAACAATGTCCAGACAGCAATCGACAATGTATCTCTTTCGGCCAAGGCGGACCTTATGGGCGAGTCCGGCGGTCTTGCCCTTGTAATCGGCAACGGGTCCATCCGCACACCCGCCGTCGAAACCGTATTTGATAATCTGAAACTAACGATACGGTTGGAAGACCGAGTGGTAACGCTCGATACTCTTCAGGGGGGCATCGCCGCCGGCACATTCGAAATACGCGGCGAGATGGACTTTCGAGAGGCCTTTCCCGAAAGCTTCATTCATTCTACCCCGGCCCTCGACGCGACAGCCTATACCGTATCATTTCAGGTGAAAGGCATTGATGTCGGCAAGATTCTTAAAGACAGCCCTGCACAGGGTATCGTGACCTCGTCATTCTCCCTCGAAGGAAGAGGTTTTTCCCCTCAAACGCTTCTGGCACATCTTAAGGGGGACATCAGCGCGAAGCAGGTTTCCGCCGGAATACACGCTGTCCCAATTGATATTAACGCGGACATTGCAGCGAATCTTAACAGGGGGATTGCCACGGTTGAACGGTTTGACGCCGGAGCGGGTGAGATAACGGTGGGCGCGGACGGCACATTCGATCTTGCCTCGCGGGCCATCGCGGCGCATCTCGAACTGGATGCCCCGAATCTGTCGGATACCCTGTCATCGCTGGGCGTGGAGGGGGTCGAAGGAGCAACACATCTTACCGGAACCCTTTCGGGAACAGCCGCGCAGCCTGCCGTTGCATGCAGTATAGAGGGCAGTAGTCTTCGCTATAAAGATTTCATGGTCGGAGATATACGGACAACAGTCGCGCTTGATCAATCGGGAATACTGAGAGTT
>CAZOHQ010000062.1:1945-8733 GCA_964579455.1 uncultured Syntrophaceae bacterium
CTTTTACGGCTGCAGGAATGTACCCTGCGCAATGAAAACTCTGATCTGGCAGCCTCGGGAACGGTTCAGCTTTTCGATAATACAACACTCCTCACGGATCCGCCCTTCAAATTGGATTTTCACAGTACATCCTTTTTTCTGCAGGACTTCACCGATCTGGCCAAAGGGAAGATCTCCTTTTCAGGCCACGGTGAAGGTACTCCGGGCGCACCCCGTGGCACGGTCGAAATCCGGGGCAATGACATGGATCTCGGCGTCCAGAAGCTCAGTGGATTTGCAGTATCTGCCAAGCTCGACGGGAAGAAGGTGCACATTATGCCACTCAGTGTTGCTGTCGTGCCGGGAGAAGTGATAGAAGGATCGGGATGGCTCTCACTTGATAAAGCGTACCAATTCAATCTTGCATCCAACGGCATTTCGCTCCGTTCCATTGACAAGCTCAAAGATCAGAATACCGCAGAAGGAACCATAGTCCTTAATCTTTCCGGTGAAGGCATGCTTGATAATCCCAGTTTGAGCGGAACAATCATGCTTCATGACATGCAGATCGAGAACAGGAAAATTGAAGATTTCAAAGTAAATCTTGGCGTGAACGACGGCCTCGCGAAAGCCTCGGGCACACTCAATTTCGATTTCGAAGGGTCATACCACCTCACTCAAAAAGATTTCCAGGTTTCGGCGGATTTTAAAGAAAGCAACCTCACCCCATACTTCGAAATTGCAGGGAGAAAGGATCTGACGGGGACCGCCACGGGGACCCTGAATATGAAAGGCAACGCTGATTCTCTCAACCGCATCGAGGCCTCCGCGGATTTTACCGAATTCACACTCTCTTTCAAGGATCATCAACTGCTCCATACCGGAAACCTCAAGGCACGGTACGGGAACAAGGAGTTTATCATTTCCCCCTGCCGTCTTGAACTGCTCAGAGACGGGTATCTTGAGATAGAAGGAAATGGAAAACCCGATGGCCCGATTTCGCTCAGAGTTGACGGGAAGCTTCCCCTGCGGATCGCCCAGCCGTTTATCGAAGATATTGACGACATAACGGGAAATGTACTGCTCTCGGCGCGGGTGGAAGGAACGCGGTCCGCTCCTGACATCCGGACTCGGCTCACCCTGGAAGAAATCGGGTTTACTGTGCCCGTGCTCTTACAGAAACTTCATAATGTCAGTGGTCTTATTGAGGGTACTCCCCAGGCCGTGACCATCAACAACATCACGGGGAATCTGGATTCCGGAACCTTTGACATGAACGGTACCATTGATATCAAAGAGTATAAACCGAGCGTGGTCGCCATCACCGTCACGGCCTCCGCTCTTCCTCTCCGGGTTCCCGACATGATGGACTCGATCCTGAACGCGAACCTTACGGTCTCCGGGAATCCGGAGCATTCCAAAGTTCAGGGAGAAATAGTCCTTCTCGAAGGAACCTATTACAAAGATATTAATATGGATCTTATCCAGCTTGTAAAAGAAAGAAAGCGGGAAGTGGCGTCGCCTCCCCGCGAAATCATCCTTCCCTTTGTAAAAAACATGGAACTCGATGTGTCCGTCAAGCGGCGCAATCCCTTTGTTATCGACAACAATCTCGCACAGCTTGAGGTCAGCCCCGATCTGCTGTTTGCGGGTACGCTCAACAACCCTGTAATCAAAGGCCGCGCCGAGGTGAATTCGGGGACTGTCACCTATCACAAAAGAACCTTCGATGTAAAAAGAGGGATCATCGACTTTTTGAATCAATATAAGATCGAACCGACGATCGATATCGCCGGAGAGGTCCAGATAAGAAAGTGGCAGATACTTCTGGATATATCGGGAACACCGGATCGGATCGCATTCAACCTCACCTCCGAGCCGCCGGAAGAAGACGGCGATATTCTCTCACTGTTGCTCTTCGGCAAAACCACGCGGGAGTTTGCTGAGCGGGAGGGGGGAGCGACCCGGTCAACGAAAGAAATGCTGGCGGAAATGCTCGCAACGACCTTCGGAGAAGATATCAAGAAGACAACGGGCCTGGATATCTTAGAAGTTGAAACGGGATCTCGGGAAGAAGAAACGTCAACGGCATCGGAGAGTATCAAGGTTACGCTCGGCAAACAGCTCACAAAGAGAATGACCGTCAAGTATGCCGCGGAAACAAAAGACGGGGAAATGATCCAGCGAGCCATCGCCGAATATCAATTTTTTGAAAATATATTACTGAGCGGTTTCCAGGATTCAAGGGGAATTTTCGGCGGAGAACTGCTCTTCAGACTGGAATTTCGTTAACACTGTCGGGATAAATAATGCGTAAAAAAAGGAAAACGACTTTCTTAACCTGGCTTGTATGGTTCGTCCTGCTTGGTGCCATACCCGGTGCATCCGTGTATGCACGTTCAGCGGATAACGCGGCTCCTCTGCCGTCAGAAACCGGGCCGGTCATAAGGGAGATTGCCATACGGATTGTTGACTATCGCGGAGATCCCGCAAAACTTGCCGAAATGGCACGCAATCTTATTTTTCTTAAGGAGGGAGATCTATTCTCCGCAGATAAAATGGCCCAGTCAATCGAAGCCCTAAAATTGTCAAAAAGGTTTCAGGAAATCAACATTGATTCCGATGAAGAGGCGGAGCGCATGGTTCTCAGGTTTCATCTGAAATCTTTTCGATACATTAAAGACATTATCCTTGAAGGGGTATATCCGCTTTTTGAACGCGATGTCTTCACTGTCATGACACTGTACCCCGGTGATGTATTTACTCAGAGCGAGCTTTCCCGGCAGACACAGCTCATCGAAAACCGCTATAAACAGGCAGGATTCGTAGCCCCCCGTGTTTCAGTAACGTCAGATGAAGATAGGGACGACGGCACCTTCATTATCCATGTAAAGATAGAAAAAGGTCGTTACTACCGGCTTGAAAGGATCGATATTGAAGGGAACCGGGCATATTCGGATGCCACGGTCATGACAAAAATGAAGATCTGGAGGAGTAGTGTGTTTCCCGCCAGCGCGGGACGTTTCATTGAAAGTACTGTACAACAGGATATCAAAAATCTTGTACAGTTTTACCGGGACAAAGGTTATTTCGACGTTCAGATCAGCCACACCATATCAAAAGACCCTCAGTCCGGTACCGTTATCGTTGCATTGACGATTGTCGAGGGATTGCGATACAAAATTGATTTCTCGGGTAACGAGGCCTTCCGGGATCGCGTCTTGAGAAAAGCGCTCGTTTTCTTCACGGAGGGGAATAGAAATAACCGGGGGCTGAAGAAAAGCATCAGAAAGATCAAGGAGTTGTATGGAGGGGCAGGATACCTGGAAACAACCGTCACAACGGACGACCGGCAATCCACCGATAATACCGAGCCGGTCAGAGTGATACGGTTTATTGTCGATGAAGGACCCCGTTCAACCGTAAAATCGATTCGGATCTCCGGAAACCACTCTATTGAGGAAGAAAGAATTCTTAACCAGATGCTGACCCGTGTCGCAGGCATCCGCGATAAGGGCGTGTATGTCCCGAATGTTCTGCAGGATGACCTCTTTGCCATAAAATCGCTCTATCTCAAGGAAGGATTCATGGACACGGAGGTAACGAAGGACGTCACCCTTGGTGAAGAT
This sequence comes from uncultured Syntrophaceae bacterium, assembly GCA_964579455.1. GTDB lineage: Bacteria > Desulfobacterota > Syntrophia > Syntrophales > UBA2210 > UBA2210. The sequence goes on from CAZOHQ010000062.1 coordinate 5,554, forward strand.
GAACCAAATGCCGAAATCAGCATCACCGTTAACGAGGGAATCCGGACCATCGTATCGGAGCTGCATATTACGGGACTCACTGTTGTTGAAGAAAGAAAGACTTTGAACGCCCTTACCCTGAAGCAGGGAGAACCGTTTCGAAAATACCGTATAAAAGGTGACGAAAATGCCATATCGGCCCTTGTTGCCGAACAGGGATATCCTCACGTCTCTGTCACAGGCGAGGCACTGATAAGTTCCGACAAATCGGAAGCCCGGGTCACATACCATGTGAAAGAGGGACCATATGTCGAGATGGGCAATGTCTATTATACCGGAAATTTCAGGACCCGCGAATCAATTCTGCGAAACGAGCTTGAACTCGAACCCGGAGAATCGTTCTCACTGGTCAAGATGCTTGAAGGGCAGCGTAATATCAGAAACATGGACATCTTACGAAGCGTCCGCTTCAAGGCAATAGGCCTCAAGGAGGAAGAAGGGCGTGTGAATCTTCTCGTGGAGGTTGAGGAAAAGAAACCCTATTTCATGCAGGCGGGCGCGGGATATGAGTCCGAAAGCGGCTTCTTTGCCCATACAAAAGCGGGTGATCATAATCTCTTCGGAACAAACAAAAACATATGGATAGGCGGAGAAATAAGTCAAATAGGGTATCGGATGGACACGGGTCTGAATGAACCCCGTCTTTTCGGCTCACACATTTCCGCCACACTGGCCCTGTATACGGAACGGCGTGAGGAATTCAACCAGGATTTCGGAACACAGGTATACGGTGCGTCACTGGTATTTTCCCGCAAATTCTATAAGAATATAACGACAGGCCTGGGGCTTCGTTACGAAAGGCGGGAGCAGTTTCTTCGTGACGGAACGGAAAGCGCCCTTCAGGAAAATGAAGACGACGAATTCGCGCCCAGAAGCATTCTTGTCACGACACCGTCCATACGTTACGATAATAGAGATTCCTTTATCCGCCCTCAAACGGGAGTGCTCTCCGCATTCTCCGTCGACATTTCAAAAGGCATTCGGGACTCTCTGGATGATTTTTTACGATACCGTCTCGATGTACGCTATTTCTTCACACCGCTCAACCGTCTGACGTTTGCCCTCCTTGGCCGCGGCGGCTATATCCAAACATATGGTTCCGCGGGAACGGTTCCTGATGATCAGCTTTTCTTTCTGGGAGGGACAAATGATGTGCGGGGTTTCAGTGAAAATATGCTCAGATTCGACGAAAGTGGCAATCCCCAGGGAGGAAGGGCGGCACTCGCGGGCAGCGTGGAAGCGCGAATTAACCTCGGCCGCAATTTCGAACTCCCGTGCTTTTTTGACACGGGAACGGTCGAAGACTCTTTTGGAACAATCAGCCTGGACTCCTTCCGTTCCTCGGTCGGAATGGGATTGCGATACATTACCCCCATCGGCCCCATCGGTATACTGTATGGAATCAAGCTTGATCCCAGAGAAGGCGAAAGCCGCGGCAGGTTTCACTTTTCAATAGGTTATACCTTCTAGCCGAGCGAATGGGATCTGTAATCGAAAGCTGAAAGGATAGTCTGTAAACGGTGCTCGCATCAAATAACGCATTAATATTGATATAATAGGATATTCGAAAGGTCAGGGGCTTGTCCCCCCACCATACCCACCAGAAAAATGAAGGGGATGCGAATTGTGCTTCGCATCCCCTTATATGTAAGATTACATGTATTAATATGCCAATACTCGTTGCGCCTGAGTGGCTGATGGCAATGTTATTCTATGACTCCGGAGAGTGTGGTCTTCACTTCTTTCGCCTCCGCCGCGATTCGTTCAAATAGTTCCGCTACCGTGGGTATGTCGTGGAGAAGACCTGTGGACTGTCCCACCGTCAGGACTCCCCTTTCAATGTCTCCTTCTTCGGTGGCCAGACCTATTGCCTTAAACGCGTTTGCCATGTAGGCCAGCTGAATGCTGATTTTAGGTCCCGCGAAGAGAATTCCGAGCAATATTTTAAAATAAGGCATTCCGAGCATCTTTGCAATCTTCTGTGAATTAGAAAGCGATGTAAAGAAATTCGGAAGGCCGAAAGGGCCTTTTCTGTATGCCTTGATTGCCGCCTTTGTTTTCAGTGAACGGCATCCGAGACCGTCGAAATAGGGTCCGTATATCGTGTCTGTAGCACCCATTTCGATCGAAAGCTTCTTGAAATTATCGTGAAGCATACTTTCCTTTGTGGCCATGAGTCGTGTTCCCATGGCTACTCCCGAAGCTCCCAGTGCAAGTGCCGCCATAAGTCCCCTGCCGTCGGCGAATCCACCGGCTGCGATAACGGGTATCTTCAACACATCGGCGACAGTCGGAATCAGGACAATTGAGGTTGCGTCGCCTCCATGAGCGGCCGCCTCGTGACCCGTTACCACGACTCCGTCTGCCCCCTGTTTTTCGGCCGCCAGGGCATGCCGTTCATTAACGACAGTGGCGATAACCTTCCCACCGTATTTATGGGCTGTCTCGGAGATCCAGTCACCTTTGCCGAGAGAAAAGTTGATAACGGGGACTTTTTCCTCAAGAAGGATCTTCGCGTTTTCTTTAGCACCGGGAAAGAGAAGCGTTGCGTTTGCGCCGAAGGGCTTGTCGGTCAGTGTGCGAATCTTTTTAACGGCTGCACGTGTTTCATCGGGTCTTAATACTCCCGTGGCCAGAATTCCCAACCCCCCCGCGTTGGAAACGGCAGCCACCATTTCAGCAGTACTGATCCAGCTCATACCGGAAAGCATTATGGGATACTTGATTCCAAAAAGCTCAGTCATCCGTGTCTTCATAAAGGTCTCCTTTTTTAGTTTTTTGCCTGGTAAAGAGCAATTGTCGTGATGTTTATATGTTTAGGGAATATGTGTCAACCGTAAATTTTTGGTGTTGAAGATATCTCGGAACGGATCACGGACTTTTTCTGAAATGGGAAATCCACGCAATGTCAACTCGCTACAAACGTAGCTACATTGTATGAAAGAATAAAAAAAGGTATTTTAATCGGGAAGATCCTGAATTCTTACATGCCGTGAGCTTGCGATTTCCAGGAGGTGAAAACCGCAAGCTCACTCTATACGTACTAGAGGGTTTAAGCCGGAAAGATAGGAGGAAATTTCCGGTGCAAGTGATTATTTAAATAAGCATATTTTATGCCATTGTTGCTAACTATATGATACT
>CAZOHQ010000063.1:0-8662 GCA_964579455.1 uncultured Syntrophaceae bacterium
CTTGCCGGCGTGGCGCGCTACAACCAAGATGGCTCACTTGACACATCTTTCTCCGCGGACGGTAAGTTGGTTGTCAACCTCAGTACGTATGGCACCATTATCCATGACCTCGCCTTTCAGAGCGACGACAAGGTCGTAGTGGCCGCGAGCTCCTACGACGACAATGAACCGGCATATAGATTCACTGTGGCTCGCTTGACCACCGCCGGCTCAATGGACAGCACCTTTGGCACCAATGGTGTTACCCGGATAAAGGCCGGCTACTATTATGGGGATGATATTGCTCATGGCGTGGTCATCCAGAGGGACGGCAAGATCGTGGCCGTGGGGAGTGGTCGGTTCGAGATCTCCGGTTCCTTGGACACAAACCAGAACGCCCTGGTCATGCGCTTCGGGGGCGACACGGCACCCCCCTTGGCGGTGGCGGTGCCCACCCTGAACGACTGGGGACGGTTCGCATTCATCATCATCTTGGCGACACTGGCTATACGGACGATGAGGGGTAAAAAGAAGCGGACTGCAAGCCTTTGATTGAGGCAACAGCCCGCCTAGCTCTCAGACCATATTATTCCTGTTTCCAGAAATGATTAGATCCCGATACTGGTAATAAGACAGGTCATGAAGTGTCTTGCCTGCGCCTGAGTTTTATTGCTGATTGCCAATTCGTAGTCTCTGATGAATAATACCATTCAGGTTTTGTTTGTTTCAGGAAGGAAGTCTGCCTAATACATGAAAGAAAAGTGGATGTCTTTTCTCTTCAAGCTTTCGAACCGTATTCATTGATCTGGCCCGATCAACTTATGTGAAGACTTGTATTTGAACTGTTAATATCGCCTGTATCTATTTTTATTGACTTGAGGAAGAATCCAACTTTTTTATCCTCGTAAAAAAAATAAAGACTTCGAATCAACAATTACCTTGATTAGTATTAGGGGTCTTTCTTGCCTTGAAATGAAGACTCTGGTGATCCAAAAAAACGTGTAGCACCAGCCAATAGCGGTAAAATAATGACTATCCAAAGAAAAGGGGTTAGCCTGCAATAGGTTAACCCCTTGAATTTATGGTGGGCCCTGTCGGGTTCGAACCGACGACCTACTGATTAAGAGTCAGTTGCTGCTACCAGCTGAGCTAAGGGCCCTGTATGTTTTTAAATGGTCGTATGTATGGTACGCCCGGTTGGATTCGAACCAACGACCAACAGATTCGAAGTCTGCGACTCTATCCAGCTGAGCTACGGGCGCTTTCTTTCTTGTTCGGATATCACCGCTATCGGAAAAAATAGAGCCACAAAACCGCTTCAAGAAAATTGACTTTGGTATCTAATCTTTTGATCCCATTTCGTCAAGGATTATTTTCGATTTTTTTCAGGATTTAGACAAAAATCCGGTTTCCAGGTGACATGCGACGTAATGTCCATTGCCTCTGTCATCAAGGGAGGGTAAAATCTTGTTGCATATATCCATACTGTAACGACACCGGGGGTGAAACGGACAGCCAGGGGGAGGATCTATCGGACTGGGTATGGTGCCGCCGAGCAGTATCCGTTCTTTCCGGTATGTGGGGTCCGGGACGGGGACGGCCGAGAGGAGGGCCTTTGTGTAGGGGTGAAGAGGATTGTTATAAAGTGATTTCTTATCCGCGAGTTCCACGATTTTTCCAAGGTACATGACGGCGATCCTGTCGCTTATATGCTTGACGACACTCAGATCATGGCTGATAAACAGATATGTCAGATCAAAATCCTTCTGCAGATCTTTCAGGAGGTTGAGTATCTGGGCCTGTATGGAAACGTCTAATGCCGAGACGGGTTCATCCGCGACAACGAGGTCAGGATTGAGGGCAAGCGCCCTCGCTATGCCGATGCGCTGCCTCTGTCCTCCGCTGAATTCGTGGGGGTACCGTCCCATCTGTTCCCTGTTCAAACCCACGGTTTCCATCAGGCCGGCAATCGCATCACTGGTTCCTTTTTTCCCGTGTATGGTGAGTGGTTCTCCCACGATGGCGCCTGCGCTCATCCTCGGATTCAGGGATGAAAAGGGATCCTGGAATATCAACTGTACCTTTCTTCTAAAATCCTTTAATTCTTTTCCGGAATACGTGCATATATCATTTCCGTTAAAGGAGATTTTTCCGCCGGTTGGTTCCTCGAGTCTGGTGATGAGACGGCCAAGCGTTGTCTTCCCGCATCCTGATTCGCCCACCAGCCCGAGGGTTTCCCCCTTAAAGATCTGCAGATCTACACCGTCCACGGCCTTTACCGTCTTATGATGGCCCTGCAGGAAACCGCTCCGTACGGGAAAATATTTCTTCAGCCCTTCAATGGTTAATAAAACCGGATTCATCTGCGCCTTACCTTGTTTCTTTATCTTACGCGTATTTCCAGCACCGTACCTGATGGCCGGGAGATTTCTCCATGAGTTGTGGTTCTTTTTGGGCGCATATATCCATGACGTCCGGACACCTGTTCCGGAAACTGCATCCGGCAGGGAGTTCGTACAGGTTCGGAACGGTACCCGGTATCGTGGTGAGGTACCCGTTTTCTTCTGAAGCCTGTTTTGGTGTGGATTCCATCAGTCCCCTGGTATAGGGGTGGAGCGGCGTGGAAAAAAGCTCGAGTACGCTGGAGTATTCCACCACTTTGCCCGTATACATTACGGCCGCGTGTCGGGCCGTTTCCGCTACAATCCCGAGGTCGTGGGTTATGAGCATTACCGATGTTCCAACTTCGTCCTTCAGTGTGTTGATCAAATCAAGAATTTGTGCCTGTATGGTCACATCGAGCGCCGTGGTGGGTTCATCCGCGAGCATCAACGCGGGATTGCATGCGAGTGCCATGGCTATCATTACCCGCTGGCGCATTCCACCGCTCATCTGGTGGGGATAATCATTCAGTCTGCTTCGTGCCGAGCCCATTCCGACAAGCCGAAGCATATCGAGGGCGCGGTCCAGCGCGTCTTTCTTTGAAAGCCCCTCGTGGAGTCGTATCACTTCGGAGATCTGATCTCCCACTTTCAGGACGGGGTTGAGGGAGTTCATCGGCTCCTGGAATATCATGGATATGTCGTTTCCGCGAAGCCTTCGCATTTCGGTTTCGTCAAGTTTGAGGAGATTGGTGTCCTTGAAGTTGATTTGACCCGACACAATTCGACCGGGCGGGTCCGTTATAAGCCTCATGATGGACAGGGCGAGCACCGTTTTGCCGCACCCTGATTCGCCGACGATTCCCAGGGTGTCCCCCCTGTCGATGGAGATATCCACCCCGTCAACGGCCCTGACGGTACCGTTTCTTGTTTCGAAATGCGTCTTCAGACCTTTTATTTCAAGGATTTGAGACATTGGAAGCCCGGCTCCGGTCCATAAGAAATTGTACAAGGAGCCTCACGCCTACACCGGACGCGCCCTTGGGGATGTACGGCTTATCTTTTGACAGGAGCGCGGGGCCGGCGATGTCCAGATGCACCCAGGGATAATCACCCGCGAATTTCTTGAGCAAAAGGGCCGCTGTTATTGTGCCGCCTGCCCGTCCGCCGGTATTTTTCATGTCCGCCACATCGCTCTTTATCAGGTCCTCATATTCGTGCCACAGAGGAAGTTCCCAAACCGTTTCGCCTGTCGTATCCGAGGCGCTGAGTATCTTTTCTTTCAGGTCGCTGTCTGTTCCCATCATACCTGTAATAAAATCACCCAGTGCCACTACGCATGCCCCGGTCAGCGTGGCTATGTCGATTACTGCCGCCGGATTGTATTTTCCCGCAAATGTGAGCGCGTCTGCCAGGATCAGCCGCCCTTCGGCATCGGTGTTTTTGATTTCTATTGTGAGACCTGACATGGTTTTCAGTATGTCTCCCGGTTTGTACGCCTTTCCGCCGGGGAGATTTTCCGTGGCGGGGATGATGCCCACCACGTTCAATGGTATGTTCAGTTCAGCCGCTGCCTTCATTGTCCCGATCACCGCGGCGCCTCCGGACATGTCCGATTTCATTTCATCCATTTTTTCAGACGGTTTTATCGAGATTCCGCCACTATCAAAGGTGATTCCCTTGCCGACCAGAACTACCGGTCTGTCGTCTTTTTTGCCCCCGTTATATTCCAGCACGATCAGTTTTGCCTCTTCGGCACTGCCCCGTGCCACACCGAGCAGGGCATTCATGCCCAGCTTTTTCATGTCGTTTTCATCCAGTGTCTCGATCTTGAGATTTTTCCCCTTCGCGACATTACCGGCCCTCTCCGCCAGGATTCCGGGTGTCATATCGTTGGATGGTGTGGATACGAGATCTCTCGCAAAGTAGACTGCTCGCGAGATAACCTCCGCAGTTTTTGCGCCGGCCTTTACATCTTCCAGCAACTCTGGTCTGTTCTCTATTATGGTAAGTTCGTCAATTTGCGACTCTTTGTCCTTCTTTTGAGTTTTGTAGCGTGTGAATTGATACAAGCCCAGCATTGCGCCTTCAACAGCGGCCTGTGCTGTCTCTCTGGCAGGGAATTCCGGATCGCCGAAATCAAGGGACGCGGCCAGCTTCGTTATGTTGAGATCCCGTATCTTCTGCGTTGCCTTTGAAAATACTCCCCGTAATTTTTCAAGATCGAACTCTTCTCTTTTTCCCAGGCCCGCAATCAGTATCCTCTTGCTTCGGGCCGATTCTCCGGTATACACAACCGAAGAGCTGTAGAGCTCCCCTGTAAAATCTCCTTCCTCAATCAGCCCGCCGATAAGACCATGGTACTTTTGATCGAGAAGCTGAGCCGCTCCTTCCGGTATCTTGCTGTCTTCAAAATGGCCGACGAGGAGTATCTTACAATTGAAATCCGCAAGGACTCCCGTTTTTACCGTAATATTCATTTATGCCTCCTGTAAGTATCGTATGTCCGGGAAAGATAGCACATGAATGCCAAATGTCAATGTGTTAGATGATGTATTCTCAGCAGTCGCTTTGTGTGCATAGGGATCAATCTTTCGCGCGTCTGTCTCCATTGTTTGCGGGATTTTTATCGATGGAGTCTATTTCTTTCCTGATCTTTCCGGCCATCTCACTGTCGGGTGGACAGAGTGTCTGAGCTGCCTTGAAATGAAAAAGAGCACTCTCGATACGTTGTTTCTTTTTAAAGAAGATACCGAATTTATAATGGGATTCTAAAAGGTTATCGATCTTCCCATAGAGCATTGCCAGATTGTAATATATAAGGGTGTCATCCGGGTTTTTCTTCAGAAATTCTTCATAGAACCCGAGAGAGGTTCTGTAATCTCCAATGGTTTCGTATGATCTTCCCAGGTAAAAAATAGTGCTGGAATCTTTCTCGTCTATGGAATGGGTCCGTTGCAGGGCCTCTATCGCGGCGGCCGTATTCCCAAGGTTAAAGTGCCTGATGCCCAGGTCGCGGAGAATATCGGCATCATCAGGGGACAGTGACAGTGCCCTTTCAAAATTCGCAAAGGATTCGGAAGTCTTGCCAAGTTTTCCCTGTATGACGGCGAGACCATACAGGGCATTTGTGTTGTTGGGATCTTTTTTTAATATATTCTGAAAATATCTGAGACTGGAGTCGAGATCTTTTCTGTCGATCATCAGTGTGGTTTTTATCCTGTCCAGATTTCCTATTATACTTTTGGCGCCTCTTTTCGTGTATTTTGTCTGAAGCAGACCATCAAGGTAAAGTATCCTGTCACCTGTGCCCGGGTGGGTCAGAAAATAGGAGGGGATGGAGTTTGAGTAGAATTCATACTTTCTCATGTTCTTCAGAAACTCCAGCATGCCCTCGCCGTCATATCCGGTTTCCACCAGATATCGCATCCCGAGACGGTCGGCCTCTTCTTCGTGCTCCCTGCTGTATTTGAGGTTGAGAGTTGCCGCTGTCGCCATTGAAAAGCTCGCAACCGCCGCGGTCATATCACCGCCTCCGCCGAGGAAGGCACCGGCCAGGATTGCCGCAAGAGTCGCGATGTTGATCTTTTGTGAATTCTCGATGGTCTGTGCTATGTGCCGGGCCTTTATATGCCCTATCTCATGTGCCAGCACACTGGCGAGTTGACTCTCGTTTTCGGTCAGTTCTATCAGACCACTGAAGATATACACATAGCCTCCGGGAGTCGCGAAGGCATTGATTCCGGGACTATTAATTATGGAAAAAGTAAAGTCGAAAAATGACTTACTGCCATGCGAAAGCAACAGATGCCCTGTCCTGTCGATATATTCATTTACCTTTGGATTTGTTACTAAAACGTCTCTGCTCTTCAGCTTATCATAGAATTCTTTTCCCAGTTTTTTTTCATCTTCGATGGTGAAAGAGGCGAGGGATACGCCTGCTGACACGTGAAGGCACAGAAAGGCGATAAAAATGGTCACTATTTTTGTTATGCTGTGGCGAGTGTCTGATTTCATGGTATTCGATTGAATGTAACCTTTTTCGCACTTTTAATCAAGGTACCCTCAGACACAAACGCACCCCCTGATTTTATAAGTATATGATAAAGAATGTAGTTTCGTAAGAGGTCACATTATGACTTTCAAGTAAATTGTTGGGTGGGCGGGAGCGTCAAAATTGCCCAAAAAAAGGGCCTGAACGGATCAGACCCTTTAAAGTCGGGGTAATGGTGCAACCCCTGCATTTTACGAATAATCACTAAAAACTGACATTATCCGATCCCTTTAACCCGAGAATCTCTCTTGTCTCATCGGGTGTAGCCGGCTCAATGCCGAGTTCTCCGGCAATGCGCGCTATCTTTTCTACCTGCTCGGCGCTGCTCTTCGCCAGCTTTCCTTTGTCCAGATAGAGGTTGTCTTCCAGGCCAACCCGGACGTTACCGCCGAGAAGAAGGGACTGCGTACACATGGGAAACTGATCACGTCCGGCAACACAAACGGAAAATTCAAAATCGCCGATTAATCGTTTTGCATAATTAACCAGAAATAACAGGTTCTCAGAGTCCGGAGTAATCCCTCCCAGGACACCCATGACAAACTGGATGTAAACAGGCTTCTTTATAGGATATCCCTTCTCAATCATAAAGGCCACGTTATTGATCATGGCGGAATCGTAAACCTCAAATTCAGGCTTGGCTCCATTTTCACTGAATTTAATGCTGAACTCCTTCATCGATTTGAAGGTATTTGGAAAGATAAAATCCTCACTCATAGCCAGATATTGCGGCTCCCAGTCAAACTTGAATTCCTTGAATTTATCCAGGGCATGGAAAAGGGCGAAGTTTATTGACCCGGCATTAAAAGACGCAAGCTCTGGTTTAAAGCGGGTTACCGGTTCTACCCGTTGCTCCGGAGTCATACCTAATCCGCCACCGGTAGTTATACAAACGACGATATTGCATCTGCTCTTTATGGTATCAAGCATCTCCTCATACAGTTCCATTTTCGAGACGGGCATGCCGGTTTCGGGGTCTCTGGCATGTATATGACAGACTGCCGCTCCCGCCTCATAACTTCGAACCGCCTCATCGGCAATCTGCTGAGGCGTAAGTGGTACATAGGTTGACATTGTGGGGGTATGAATGCCCCCGGTCAGCGCCGCTGTAATAATAGTCTTACTTTTCATAAATCGATCTCTCCTTATCAATATTTCCTTGAGAGGCAGTATAATGACAATGGGGCCTGTTCTGAACAGGCCCCATTTATTGAACGTCATCTACAAGGTCACACGGGTACCCATGTGATACATATGGCGAAAACGAAGAACGACGCGATAAGAGAGACAAAGGTGTACCCCATGATGTCTCTTGCCTGCATCTTGGTTCCGGCGGCAATAACCGGGAAGAACGCCAGTGTCCAGAAAGGCTGAATCATGTTTGTCCATGAATCACCGTATCCCACAGCCATACTGCATCGCGCAAGGAAACTGGTAAACTGTTCCGGGCTCATATTTGCGCCGAGGGTATTGGCCGCTTCGATAATAGTCGAACCGACAACGGCCCACTCTCCTCCTCCCGAGGGTACGAAGATGTTGACGACACCACCGATCAGGAAGGAGATCAAGGGGAATGTTGCGACGGTTGCAGTACTTGCAATCCACAGCGCAATGGCTTTACCGAGACCTGTGTGTATCATAATTCCCATGATTCCGGCGTAGAAGGGGAACTGGAGAACAATACCGGAGACGTTGCTGCACGATCTTTTCATGGCAACAACATATCGGAACGGAGTCTTATGACAGAGCATGCCGACTATGATGAAGAGGAAATTCATAATATTCAGGTTGACATCAAACCCCTTTGTATAGAAATGATGTACCAGGAACCAGAGACCGCCCAAACAGATGATGATCATAATAATAATGCTGTTATTCAGCGTGTCAGACAGATTGGGTTCACCAAGTCTCAGTGAATCCGCTTCTTCCGCTACGGTCATCGGTTTCTTCGCCTTGTGCTCTTCATCGACCATGTCGTTATATTCCACGACATGGTCATCCGAGGGTCTCATCATAATCATTAACGCAGGCAGAACGATAAGAAGACCCAACGCAACAACAATGTTCATGGGGCTGAGCAGTGTTATAGTAGTCGGTATCGTTTCAGTTAATATCTTTGTCTTGATGAGAAAGTTATCGGGTGTATTGAGAACAAGGGGAATGGAACCGGAAAGACCGCCGTGCCACGGCAAAAAAGCCGTGTAGACACAGGCGGCAAGGAGTCGATAATCAACTTTTTTGACCCTTC
>CAZOHQ010000064.1:0-8655 GCA_964579455.1 uncultured Syntrophaceae bacterium
TCGTCGGTGCATACCGTTAATTAAAGGTACCCTGGAGGGCAAGCGAGATCTGTTGGGTAATTCGGGGGACAACACTTAATTCAAATTATGTATTATGTCCTCTTAATGTCCTATCAGTAAGGAAAAAACTGAACTTGCAACTACGCTTTCAGGTATTTTCAGCATGTTAAGGTATCCTGATAACAGCATACAATTCAATGTTGAGTGATATCCTGCTAGGAAATACAAATTTTACACAAAGGAAAGTGTGCCAAGGTTTTTTCTTTCGGAGTTATACTGTTCAATATAATAATATGCTATAAACCACGAGATTTCACAAAAGGATACAAATGAGTGATATAGAATCAAAAATCATAGGACACATTGCAAGTGAAACTAAAATTAAGGTTATTTGCACTGACGTTGATGCGTGCCTTATAGCTGGTTCTGAAGAAGACATGAGTCGCTATTTAATTGACCTTGAAGTGGTGAATCCCTCAGTTCTTACGATACGGAAAGTGCGGTTTGGTGACATTATCAAAGGTATGAAACTTGGGGGTAAATATGCCTTTGATAAAAAAGCGTATGAAAGATTTTTCCCATTAGGCAAAAAGATCGGCCTTCAATTGCTTGAAGCAGATTTTAGCGAGGAAGATGGCAGAAAATTTTTCACTGTAAAAATAGATGCTTAAGTTTATAACCACCCGATGGTGTGGGACAGCATGGCCTCGCGACTTTGAAATTTTAACTTGGATTGTAATGAACGTGCCCGTGGCTAAAACCTTTTAGCCTTGCTGCCCCACAGCGGCACGTTCGAGTAATTCAAAAATAATTGGATTTGACAACAGGTATAATTAAAGTATAATTTATATACCATTATGGAATTTGAATTCGATAAACGAAAAAGCCAAATCAATAAGAAGAAACACGGGATTGACTTTATTGAAGCCCAGACGTTATGGGAAGATACAGATCGCATAGAAATTCCCGCAAAAACAATTGATGAAGAGAGGCATCTTTTGATTGGCAGGATTTCTGATACATGTTGGTCGGTTATCCTCACTTACAGAGGTGAAAAAGTCAGGATAATTTCAGTCCGCCGATCACGGAAAGAAGAGGTTGAGATTTATGAAAGCTAAAGATCTGGACAAAAAATTTGATTCGGCTGAAAATATTACCGAATTCCTGGATATGTCAAATGCCAGAAGACCGGGGCAGGAACAGAAGAGAGTTAATGTGGATTTTCCAGTTTGGATGATCCATGATCTTGATAAGGAAGCTAAACGACTGGGAGTACCACGACAGTCCTTAATTAAAATATGGATAGCTGAAAGGCTTAGAGAAGCTTCTTGACAAATCTGACTCGAAAAGAGGCATTTACAAGAACCGGGCTATAAAACGCCCGGCCTGTAATGCCGACATTATCTCTGATGTGAAATGAGAAAAATAAATGGATGAGCTTGAAATTAAATTTACGAAAGATGAAAGAGATTTGATAATTGATCATACCTTTGCTGGGCCGGATTTAACGAAAAGACTGCAAATTGCTCAAATCAAAGGACAGTCTTTAATTACAAAATATTCGGCGAATGATCTTGAGGAACTGATCGGATATATAGCAGCCGAAGCAAACCATACTGATGATAAACAACTGCAGAAGAAGCTTGATAAATTATTTGATAAGTTGGACCGCATCTTTGAAAAATATGAATAAATACAATTGAGTTATGGCGACACTTAGATGCACACAGAAATTGCTGTCTGAATTAAAGTTGAGGCCCTCTGATAGCATGCAACAACCGAGCGAGATCAGTGGCTGGCACGCGAACCTCTTGAGAATCGACCGAAGAAAATGTGTTCTATTCACCCATGATACAACCTTATATTCCTTTTTTGTTCCAGGGTTAAAAAAACCTGATTTTGAAAGTTTTCGTGAAGTTTTTCGGCAAAATCTGTTTAAAAGCTTAATCGCCGAAAACTTGCCCCAAAAACATATCGAACTCTTTCTTGATGATATTCGGGAAATTGAGATTTCCAATACCAACAGTCGTAGCGTTCTTGGTTCAATGAATGACCTTACATTTCAGCTTAAATACCAAATTGCCGATACCGGTGGAATTGAAATGGCCGACATTTCGAAATTGGCTTTTGATTTAAACCGTATCCCCATGAGTGCAATTGAGCAAATATACAGTATTTATGAGTTGAAAATACTTCTAAAAAAATTAAACAGATCAAATCAATGCAGCGGACGGCTTAGAGCCGCCACTGATTTTGCCGTTAACTGCACAGGAATTACAGAATGAGGATATACCAGTTCAGAGTTTCCATAATAGGGATACCAAAGCTTTATCGAATAATTGAGGCATCTGAGAATTGCACTTTTGATGATTTTCACGATGCGATTTTTCAGTCATTCGACAGGTACGATGATCATCTTTATTCATTTTTCATCACTCGAAAAGATACCAAGAATGTGCGAAGTATATATGATGCTCCAGAGATAACGCATCCCCAGAATGTAGAGGATATAATGGGTTTTGGGGAAAGGAAAAAATCCACAGCCAAGACTCGAATTTGCGATGTCGGCTTGAACGAAAAGGATATTTTTCACTATCTATTTGATTTTGGAGATGATTGGTGGCATCGAATTAAGGTGCAAAATATTAATGAAACGAAATCCAATATAAAACATATTAAATTAATCAAGTCAGCTGGAGAATCTCCACCGCAATATCCAAACTACGATGACGATTATGATGAAGAATATGAATGAAAAATCGCAGTTACCATCCTGCTGCAAGGGATGGCGCAAAAAACCGTGCCACCCCTGAGCAGCTCGTTATTGGACTCACGATAAAAAATGATTGACAGAAACTGGAAACTTGAACGTAAAAGAAACGGCCTTCATACTCGCGCTACGATGATCCGGACAATACGCGGATTCTTCACAGACAGAGACTATCTGGAGGTGGAAACACCCTCCAGGATTCCCGGCCCCGCTCCGGAATGCAACATCGACGCCATCCCATCTGACGGCTGGTACCTTCACACATCACCCGAGCTGTGCATGAAGCGATTGCTGGCCGCCGGATATCCGCGAATATTCCAGATTACCCGATGCTTTCGCAGCGAAGAGCGGGGGTCACTCCATATCTCCGAATTTACACTCCTCGAATGGTACAGAAGCGGCATTGACTACTGCCGCATGATGGAAGAGTGCGAAGAGCTTATCATCCATGTCGCACACAGCCTCGGCCATGAGGGGGCCATCGATTACCGTGGGGAAAAGGTAGACATCCGTAAACCGTGGGAGAGAATCTCCGTACGAGACGCCTTCAGTCGTTATTCTTCTGTATCTTTGGAACATGCGTTGGGAAGCGATCGCTTTGATGAAGTCATGGTCGAAGAGATCGAACCACGGTTCAAAGAGATACAACGGCCGGTATTTCTGTACGATTATCCGGTGGCTCTCGGAGCTCTCGCGAGGGTCAAGAAGACGGATCCCGAAGTGGCGGAGCGGTTCGAGCTGTATATGGGCGGGCTTGAACTGGCAAACGCGTTTTCGGAACTGACCGACGCGGCCGAACAGAGGGCGCGGTTTGAAGAGGAACAAGAAGACCGCCGTATATCCGGCAAGGTGGTGTACCCTATGCCGGAAAAGTTTTTATCGGAACTATCCAACATGCCCGAAGCTTCAGGAATAGCGCTGGGTGTGGACCGGCTGGCAATGATCTTCACGAACAGCGAATCAATCGATGACGTGGTGGCCTTCACACCCGAAGATCTGTAATCATTTATTCATACATTGATTCTATCAGGTCGGCGAACTGTTCGTTTATCGACTTTCTCTTGACCTTCATGGTGGGAGTCACTTCGCCATCTTCGGTATACAGTTTCTTGTCCAGGATTCTGAATTTTCTGATATTCTCCACCCTGGCCATCTGTTTGTTCACCTCGTTAATCTCCTGCTGTATAAGATCAATGACCTCTTGTGTCTTCGTCAGTGTCGCGAATGTGGTGAACTGAACCTTTGCGTCCTGGGCAAACTTCAGGACATTCTCCTCGTCTATCACGATTATGGCCGCGAGATACTTTCTCTTATCTCCTATTACAATCGCATCATTGATATAAGGAGAGAACTTCAACTGGTTTTCTATATACTGAGGGGCGATATTCTTGCCTCCTGCCGTGATGATCAGGTCTTTCATCCTGTCCGTTATCTTGAGATATCCTTCATCATCAATCACTCCCACGTCCCCTGTGTGCATCCAGCCATCTTCAAGGGCCTCTCTGGTGTTTTCTTCATCCCGGTAGTATCCTTTGAAGATCCCCTTGTGCCTGACAATAATCTCTCCACCCAGACCTATTTTAACCTCGGTCCCCGGCAGCGCCTTTCCCACCATGCCAAGTTTGAAGTCAAATTCACCCCCCATATGGGTAACTCCCGATGTCTCTGTCATGCCGTAGCCCTCGCGGATCGGTATGCCGATACTCTGAAAATACTTGAGGATATCATGCGATATCGGAGCGGCGCCGGAGAACCCCAGACGTGTCCTGTCAAAACCCAGCCGTTCCTTGAGCTTCCAGAAGACACAGAAATATGCCAGTTGATAACCGATAGACAACAGCAGCGGTATTTTCTTTCCGGCAAGTCTCAGGTCGTTGTACTGAGCACCAATCTTGACCGCCTGTCGGTAAACCGTCCTCTTGAACCATGTGGCATCATCCATCTTCAGCACGATGGCGGAATAGTATTTCTCCCATATCCGGGGAACCGCGTGAAATATTGTGGGAGAGACATCCATCATATCGTTCATCACCGTATCCGTGTTTTCGGTAAAGTTTACCGTATGTCCCACTGCCATGTGCATCATCATGTCAAAGATCTGCTCATACACATGATTAAGGGGAAGAAACGAAATGGATTCGTCTTCTCTGCCGGCTTCCGTTATCTTGGCCGCCTGCTGACCTACCCACAGATAGCCCTCGTGATGGAGCATGGCGCCTTTCGGAGGACCCGTCGTTCCGGAAGTGTAGATGATTCCTGCTATGTCCCCGGGGTTCCCTTCTTCAACAAGGCTGTCATAAAGGGCGGGTTCTTCCTTGTCAGCTTTTCTGCCGATCTCCATCACCTTCTCGAAACTGATCACCATCGGGTCTTCAAGATCCCGGAGACCTTCCATATCCCACACGATAATCTTTCTCAGCTGTGGGGTATTCTTCCTGAAGATAAAGGCCTTGTTCATCTGTTCTTCATCCTCGCAGATAAACACGACCGAATCCGAATGTCCAACCACATATTCGCATTCCTTTGCGGGATTCGTCGTGTAAACACCCACAAAGGTGGCACCCAGAGACATCACTCCGAACGCCGAATAAAGCCATTCCGGCTTATTTTCGCCGATAATGGCAACATGGTCGCCCCTTTTCACCCCGATACTGTTCAAGCCCAGCGCTGCGTTTCTCACATTCTCCAGGTACTGCCTCCAGGTAACATCACGCCAGATGCCAAAATCTTTCATCCTCAACGCGATCCTGTCCGGCTGTTTTGCGGTTATATTGACAAGGGCCTTAGGCAGGGTGTTTGCTTGCATAGTGTTCGCTCCCGGTACATGTTGTGTTTTCAGCGGAATCTGACTTTTCTCCGATATCTCTTGGACGATTTGGCCTTCCTGTATCCATCAGCAGTCGTCTCTTCCGTTTCAATCCCCAGATAAAATCTCTTTATATCTTCATCTTCGAGCAGCACTTCCGGTGTATCGGCACGCATTATCCTCCCGTTTTCCATCAGGAAGGCATAATCCGCGTATTTCAGGGCCATATTGACATTCTGTTCAACAAGCAGGATGGTCACTCCCTCTTTATTTATATCCTGTATGATGTTGAATATCTGCTTCGTGAGAAGCGGGGACAGGCCCAGAGAGGGTTCATCCAGCATCAGAAGCTTTGGACGGCTCATCAGCGCCCTCGCGATGGCCAGCATCTGCTGCTCGCCCCCACTCATATGTCCCGCCTCTTGCCTCTGTCTCTCGCGGAGTATGGGGAAATGCCTGAACACATCCTCTATGTCCTTCTTTATCTCTCCCCGATCCTTCCTCGTATAGGCGCCCATCTGAATGTTCTCCAGCACGGTCAGTTCAGGAAACACCTCCCTCCCTTCAGGCACATAGCTTATGCCCATCCGGACGATCTCTTCGGTATCCTTCCTGTCAATTCGTTCACCCAGAAATTCTATGGAACCTTTCTCGGGCTGGTCATCATCTTCGAGTATCTGCATGATACTCTTCAGCGTGGTTGTCTTTCCCGCTCCGTTGGAGCCGATGAGGGTTACGATATCGCCTTCTTTTATCTCAAAGGATATCCCGTGAAGGGCCCGTATCAGATCGTACCACGTCTCTATGTTCTTTATCTTAAGCATTATCCTTCCTCCCCGAGGTAGGCCTCTATTACTTCAGGATGACGCTGAACATCCTGAGGCAACCCCTCCACGATCTTCTTTCCCTGATTTATCGCAAGTATCCGGTCGGAAATGCCCATGATCATGTTCATATCATGTTCAATCAGCAGAATTGTAATCTTGTATACTTCCTGTATATCCTTGATCCAGATGTTCAAATCTTCCTTCTCTTCGGTATTCATCCCCGCGGATGGTTCATCCAGAAGGAGTATGGAGGGTTCCAGGGCCAGCGCCCTTCCCAACTCCACAAGCTTCCGTCTCCCATAGGCAAGATTGGCTACGTACTGGTCTCTTACCGCCTGAAGGTCAAGGAAATCAACTATCTTCTCCACAAACTCCCTGTTTTGTATCTCCTCTTTCGCGGCCCTGGATTTCCTGCCGAACAGGGTGGCTGTGGCTCCGCTCCAGATACCGGTCTTCATGTGTATATGACGTCCCAGCATCAGGTTGTCCATAACGGTTGCATTCTTAAAGAGTTCTATGTTCTGAAAGGTGCGTGCAATGCCCTTTTTTGCAATCTTGTCGGGCAGATAACCAACCAGGTTTTCATCTTCCAGGAGAATCCTTCCCGAGTCCGGTTTATAGATGCCGCTTATCAGATTAAATATGGTGGTCTTGCCTGAACCGTTGGGACCGATTATGGAGAATATTGAGTTTTTCTCTACCTCAAAACTCACATCGTCAACCGCCTTCAGCCCCCCGAAGCTTATACCGAGATTTTCAACCTTGAAGAGAGACATTATCAGAGTTACTCCTCATATTATGTAGTCTTATTAGCATCTTTGATCGGGCGCAGACCACACAGCACTACTGTGCGAATCTGCGCCGCGATCTGTCTTGTTTATTCTTCAAAAAAGATTTCTATTTTTCTTTCCACGTAGCAAGGTCGTTGGGTGTCCAATCCAGCAAGGTTATGTAGGAAGCCCCCGGTCCGCACTTTTGAATCATTACGGAATCCGTCCCCTGATGAGAATCTTCGCTCCAGGTGATCGGCGGTCCTATCCCCTGAAAGCCCTTGAGAGAATTAAGCTCTTTCAGGCATGCTTCCGTGCTCAGGTTCGGCCCTACGCGTTTCAAGGCCTCTAACAGAGGTTCGGCAAAGAATATCCCCCCAAAATAGAATGTCCCCCATCTCTCTTCGGGTGCCATCCTCTTCTGTGCCTCATGATACTTTACCATCAAAGGATTGTTGGAATCGGGCGGCAAAGCGAACGCGCCGGTGATAACTCCCTCCCACAGGCCACCCGATATCTTGTACATAAGCGGATAATCGGAAAGTGTACTTGAAGAGACCCACTGCGGCTTATACCCGATGGTGGCGCAGGTCTTGAGGGATATCACGGCCGTAGTCGGATTGACCCACATGATCACTGCTTCGGCGCCGGAGTTCTTGAATTTCAGCATCTGGGACGCGAGGTCCTTCTCTCCCGGTTCAACAGGGATCTCCTCCACCAGTTCCATCCCCAGGGCATCCAGTCGATGTTTGCAGCCTGCCAGACCGTTCTTGCCGTATGAGTCGTTCTGATAGAAGAATCCGATTTTTTTGAATCCCATGTTCTCCACAAGATATTTTGTGATAATGCTTGCCTCATCCTGGTAGAGCGGATAATCGGCGAAGAGGTATTTTTGGGTTGGGAACACATATTCATTAATCGATGTGGCCGGTCCCACCCAGATAACCTTGTTCTTCGCAAGATAATCCTTCACGGCCATACCGCTTGCGCTCGACACACCACCCACAAAGGCAAATATCCCCTTGCGTTCAACCAGCTCTTTGACCGCCGCCTTACAAAGGGCCGGGTTGTACTGGTCATCCCGTATAAAATACTTGATCGTTCTCCCGTTGACACCCCCCTCTTCGTTCGCCAGCTCAAACAGCACAGAGGAACCACGTGCTACCGAACCCCATGGGGCCGCGGGTCCTGTCTGAGGTCCCCACTGCGCTATCCTGATCTCCTTGTCGTCGAAACCAGGGCTGCCGGCGGAGCAGTCAACAGCAAGTACAAAGATACAGACAATCGCCAGCGTTACTGCAAACAATGTTCTCCTGATCTTCATAATATTTTTCCCCCTTTAGTATATTGTTTAAAGTTCATCCCTTATACCACTCCCCTTCCTCTTTGATGAATGTAAAGTCCTGATTTACCTCTATCGTTTCCTGTGAGTCGTCGTACGACACCGTCACATCTACCTCAACGCGCACAAACTTTTCTATT
>CAZOHQ010000065.1:0-8576 GCA_964579455.1 uncultured Syntrophaceae bacterium
TGCCTGAAGATCTCCTTCATCTCTCCGAAGCCGTAGACATGCTCCACACACTCGACCGGTTGGGGAGTGCGCTTGGTTCCGATTATCCGCATTCCGAAACAGGAGGCCCGCTTCGCGATTTCACGGCCGATGCTTCCCAGCCCGAGGATGCCGAGGGTGGAACCGTATATCTCCCCCTGGGGTGCAGAGCGGTCCCACCTTGCCTCCATCTGGTTCCTGAACATGAGGTGAAAGTTTCGTGCGAGATTGACCATCGCTGCGATGGCGTACTCCGTCATATATAGCTTGTGAATCCCCCTGCCGCTGGTAAGGATAATACTCCGCTGGCGGAGCGTATCCAGGGGAAGCATATCGACCCCCGTCATCAAGGCCTGTATCCATTTGAGTTTGGGGGCCCAATCTATCATCTCCGGGGCAATCGGATTGAGAAAGGTGATAAGGATCTCGGTATCCTTAAACTGTTCGGCAAAGAGAGCCTTGTCGGTACAGACAACGACATCGCACCCACTACTGTTCTTTCTCAGTTTTTCGATACGATCGTCCCCCAGGTCAAAGTCTACGAGTATCTTTTTCACCGTGTGCCCCCCTTTTCTTTTTGTTATATACGCAGGACGGATGATATCATATATGAAGCCTTTCGTAAAAACTCTACCACAAAAAAAGCCAATAGTTACAACTTTTTTATTGACTTGTCGCAATCGGTAAAACAAGGCGATCAGACGCACCGCGGGATAATGTTACAAAAGCGCTCAACGACCTCGTTTCATGCAAAATGTTTTCCTCGATTTTCAAGAGGGGTATTAAAAGATGTTGAAGAATTATTAGAGAGGTTTATGAACAATGAAATTGATACCCTTTTCAGAAGAATTGATGGCAGGCTTGAAATGAGGCAGGAATCCATGGTGACTATTAATCTGGATATAGTCAACGGTAATGTTGATCCACATAGCAGGAATAAACCAACAAACAGAAAAAAGGGCAGATCATTTCCTCACGTCTAAAAACTGATCTGCGAGTCGGGATATTTACTGCCAAGCAAGGTTTTTATTTCTTCTTTGTCGCCTTCTTCTGTTATCGGTTCGATCCTGCTTATGGAGCGTCCCGAGTCATCCTTTGTGCCCTTCCAGGAGACGATATACCCGGGAATTCTGATGAATGAACAGCCACCCACACCACAGCAGGAATTGTCAATGACGCCTATTCCTGACAGATACAGGACCTCTCTTCCCTTGAAAGGGAGCAGGCCTTCCTCCGTGTACAGGTAATATCCGGAGATGGAGCGGACCTCTTTGTGCAGTTCTTCGTGTATATGCTCTATCATGACTCCGTATCCTTTATATATATAATAAACAACTCTCTATTTCCCGACACAGAAGGTTGAAAAGATCCTGTCGAGAACGTCTTCGTTTGTCGTCTCTCCGGCAATATCACCCAGGTGATCAAGAGCAGCCCTGATATCGAAGGCGGCCAGTTCAAGGGAGCTTTCGCGGGAGATATTGTCTTGTGCTGCCGCAAGAGACTCCGCAATCTTTTCAAGGGCGTTCTTGTGACGAAGGTTGGTCAGGATAACATCCGATACCATATGGTCCTCGTTGTCTGATGCCAGCGAGTAGATTTTTTCTTTCAGTTCAGAAATGCCATCACCATATTTCGCGGATATCCACAATGGCTCCACGCCGGGTAGTATATCATGTATTTCAGCGGTTATTATCGTGTGCGGAAGATCTGACTTGTTGACGGCCAGAACTACTTTTTTATCTCTGTTTCTGTTTATGACTTCGAAATCTTCATCGGAGAAGCGGGTATTGCCGTCGATGAGAATAATAACCAGATCCGCCGCAAGGGTCTTTTCCCATACTAATTCTATTCCCTCTTTTTCTATGGCCTCTGTTGATTTTCTGACCCCGGCCGTATCGGTCAGCTTGACGGGAATGCCCCTGATGTTGATTGTTTCTTCAATAAAATCCCGTGTGGTTCCCGGGACGGAGGTTACAATGGCCCGTCTTTCGCCGAGAAGCCTGTTCAGGAGGCTTGATTTCCCTACATTGGGTTTCCCCGTTATTACGGCATTAAGACCGTCCCTGAAAAGTTTTCCCTCTTTATAGGTTGAGAGGATGTCGTTGACGCGGATGATCACGTCCTCCACATCTTTGGATATGTTACGATGGGTCTTGAGGGATATATCTTCTTCGGTGAAGTCTATCGAGGATTCAAGGACCGTGAGTACTTCAATCAGACTGGAACGTATGGATTGCAGAATTTCTGACAGGGTGCCTTTGAGGCTGGAGAGGGCAATGGCGCGGCCCCTGTCTGTTCTCGCGGTAATCAGGTCTATGATCGCTTCTGCCTGTGAAAGATCAAGGCGACCGTTGAGGTAGGCCCGTTTGGTGAATTCACCCGGCTGTGCTGGACGGGCGCCCGCCTTTATTACTTCATTCAAGACTGCCTGCAGGACGATATAACCGCCATGGCAGTTTATCTCCAGGGTGTTTTCCCCCGTGAAGGAGTGGGGTTGTCTCATCAGGGCAAGCAACACCTCATCGACGATGTTGCCTGTTTCAGGTGATATGATGTCGCCATGATACAGGTGATGGTTTTTCAGGGAGCCTCTATCTGTTGCCGGTCTGAAGAGGATTTGGCAGATCCCTTCCGCATTCGGTCCACTTACCCTTACAATGCCGATTCCCCCCACACCATGTGGCGTGGCTATAGCCGCTATTGTATCGTCTTTTGCCAGCATCGCGTAACTCTCGGTGCACTGCGTCAGGACTTTGTTTTACCGCCCTTGTTCGGCACGATGACAATTTTTCTGAAAGCGCCTTCTCCACGACTCCTTGTGGTTAAATCACTGTCATTTTGCAATGCCATGTGTATTATTCTACGGTCATGCGCGTTCATCGGATTTACGGTGACGGGCCTTCTTATGCTTTTGGCCTTTTCTCCCAGTTTCTCAGCCAAGGCTGTAAGATTTTGCTCCCGTTTCTTTCTGTAATTTTCAGTATCTAAAATAATCCTTTTTCTGCCATTTCCGTTCTTGTTCAGCACCTTGTTTGTGAGGTATTGTATGGCGTCGAGGGTTTGCCCCCCTCTTCCAATGAGCAGGCCACCCCCGTCTCCCTCAATGTTAAGGACAATATAGTCCCCGTTTTCTTCTGCCTCTACTGAGAAATCAAGCCCTACGCGAGCAAGCAAGCCCTCGATAAATACTTTTGCCTCAAGAGTGCTGTCTCCATCTGCCGCCATGTTTTCTTTCGGCTCGTCTCTATGTAAATTGTCGATACCGATATCAAGGGACAGGACACGAGCCCTGATGCGGGCCTTTCTTGCTCCCAGAAAACCCAGAAATCCTGATGATCCTTCGGAAAGTATCTCGATATCCAGTTTTTCCCGTGGCAGGTTAAATTCATCGCAAGCCCTTTGGATGGCTTGATCAATTGTTTTTTCTTCTATCTCTAAAACGTCTTTCATACCGGTAACCTCACGTCAGGAACTTTGCTTGTTTATGTAGTACTGCTGGCCAATGCTCAGGATGTTGTTGAATAGCCAGTAAATCACCAGTCCCGATGGGAAATTGAGGAAGAGAAAGGTAAATACGACAGGCATCCACATCATCATCTTCGCCTGCATCTCGTTCCCTCCCGGCTGGGGACTCATTTTTTGCTGTAGAAACATGGTTGCGCCCATAATGATCGGAGTAATGTAATACGGGTCTTTTGCTGAAAGATCCTGTATCCAGAAAATGAATGGCGCGTGCCGCAACTCTATGGAGTAGAGCAATGCCCTGTAAAGTCCGAAGAAGACGGGGAGCTGGATCACCATGGGGAAGCATCCGCTCATCGGATTTACTTTATTGGATTTGTAAAGGGCCATGGTTGCCTGCTGGAGTTTGGCCTTGTCATCCTTATATAGTTCCTGGAGTTTTTTCATCTGAGGCTGGAGTTTTTGCATTCCTCTCATGGATCGGTAGCTTATATTCCCCAGCGGCCAGAATATAAGTTTTACCAGGATGGTAAGGATAATGATCGCAAAGCCGTAGTTGGTCACATATTTGTGGATCCAGTTAAGTCCCGTGAGGAGCGGAAGGGCAAGCCACTTTACCCATGAGCCAAAGTCGATAGAGTTCTCAAGGCTGACATTCTGTGCCTTAAGGTTGCTATATTTCTTAGGGCCTAAATATAAAGCATATCTGAATGATCCCGATTGGTCGGGAGGAATGAGATTCTTAGGTCCTTCGAGAGCTGTAAAAACCATGTCTTTCGAATCTTTGGAGACCATGAAGTTGGTGAGGGATGGTTGTTCCGGTATTATGGCTGCAATGAAATATTTTGTTTCGAATCCTCCCCACGATACGTCCGGTCCACTGAACTCTCTTGCCCCCAGTTTCTTTATCTTTTCAGAGACGACTTTATTTTTTACGTAGGATATAGGCCCAACATGGCTATATCTGTCTATTTTTTTTGAAGGGTCAACATACTGGTTCCATGTTATGAGGGCATTTTCCTTGATAGGGTTGTCCGACAGGTTCGTAAGTCTGATCTCAAGATCGAATGAGTATTTGTCCGGATAAAAGGTGTATATCTTTTCCACTTTGATTTCGCCTGGATATGACCAGGAAAAGATCAGATCTTTTGCATTCACGGCATCAGTCAAATCGACGGAATCCACATTTGATTCGTATATTACATCTGCCGGGATATCTATACTGGATTCCGGAAAAGTTACGGTAAGGGGATGGCCTGTGCTTTCTCCCACATTAACCAGCTCTACCAGAGACGAATCATTGCCCATATCCTCACGGTAATCCTTCAGTTTGAAAGACTTTACTCCTGCGCCTCTGGAACTGAAGATGGCTGTATACATGGGGCCTTCTACGCTAACATCCTTTCCGGTTCCCTTGGTTTCGTCTTTTTCAGCCAGTGATTTCCGACGGTCTATAATAGGTGAGCCCTGATCACCGGTCAGTTCCTGGGGTATATTTTCTGTCTTGCCGGCCGTTTCTTCGGTATTCTGAGCAAGCTCGCCCGATGTAGGGGGAGGGGCTTTCTGAAAAAAATACTGATATCCCATTAATACCGCTAATGACAAAACAACGGCAAGAAGTGTTCTCTTGTCCATTAAAAACCTCCATGATTGACTATTTTACTGGATCGTATCCACCGGGATGGAAAGGATTACACCTGAGTACGCGTAGGAACCCGAGAAAGGTTCCCCTGAAAGGGCCATAGCGGTTAATGGCTGTTATCGCATATTCAGAGCATGTAGGGTAGAAACGGCAGCGCTGAGGAAAGCAGGGGGATATAACTACCTGGTAACACTTTATGAAAAAAATCAAAACCTTTTTTAGAATCCGCATGGGTGTTATTTTTTTTTAAAGAGCCCCGCCAATTCCAGACATACATCCTGGTACTTGAGCGAGGGCACATCCCTTTTTGCTATGATCACCAAGTCTTTTGAATCAGGCAGCCTGTCTTTGTTTAATCTGAAGAACTCTCTTAAAAGGCGTTTAATCCTGTTTCTCTTTACCGCGTTCCCCACCTTCTTGCTGACCGCTACTCCAAGCCTCTTTTCTCCTAATGGATTGGGGCTCAATATAACAATGAAATTATTCGAGTGAACCCGCCGCCCCCTTCGATATATGTCTAAGTAATTCTTCCTCTTACGTACCCGTTCCTTTTTCCCGAAGGCTTGCTTTTCCATTTGATCTTGGGGTACACCCCACGTGCCGCGAAGGGTTCTAAGGGCCTGATACCTTCAATGTAAGGTTTAGACGGCAAGCCGTTTTCTTCCCCGTGCCCTTCTTCTGTTCAGTATCTGTCTGCCCCACCGCGTTGCCATTCTGGCCCGAAAGCCGTGCGTTCTTTTTCTCTTGGTGTTGCTTAATTTAGTTAAATTCTTTTTCATCAGCAGAACCCTCTCTCAATATATGTAAGCTGCCTCTTTCACCACAATTTAAAGTATTTGTCAAGGTGTAATTAGCGCAGGTGTAATTAGCGCAGGTGTAATTAGCGCATGAGCGGAAGAATTGATTCTTGGTTGTCTTCTTTTGACAGGAGCTGCAGATACTCGTGGAGCATTCTCAGCAGTTCACCCATCTCGTTTACAGAGACGGCAGCCTTTCTGAATTTGCTTCCCCCTTTCAACCCTTTCGTATACCACAGGAGATGTTTACGGAAGGACTTGACGCCCATCTTCTCGCCATAACGGCTTATGTCCATCTCCAGATGCCGGCGTATGACATCTTCCCTTTCCATCAGAGAAGGTGTGAAGGAGAGGGCTCTATCTGATAGAAAAGCATTTATACCACTGAATATCCAGGGGTTTCCAAGTGCACCTCTTCCCACCATCACCCCGTCGCAACCGGTTTTCTCCATCATTGCACGGGCGTCTTCCGGCTTCCTGATGTCACCGCTTCCTATTATGGGGATGTTCGCCCTTTCTTTTACCATCCGGATAAGATGCCAGTCGGCCGTCCCGCTGAATCCCTGTTTCACCGTCCTCGGGTGCAGTATCAGGGCATCCGCACCGCACCCTTCGGCTATCGCGGCAATCTCGATGGCGTTTATCTCATTGTCTGCCCACCCGGAGCGTATCTTGACTGTGAAAGGCAGGTGTGTGGTCTTTCTGACACTCCTTATAACAGTGGCGAACTTTGCGGGGTCCCGCATAAGGGCGGCTCCCGCCCCCGTCTTCAACACCTTTTTCACGGGACACCCGGCGTTGATGTCCACAAGATCCGCACCCATTTCGGTCACAATCCCGGCCGCCTCACTGAGTATATCCGGATCGGAGCCGAATATCTGAACGCCGAGAGGCCTGTCGTCCGGGGACGACTCGAGATAGCTGTAACTCCTGCAAGTCTTTCTGACCAGGCCGTTTGCGCTTATCATCTCAGTAAAGCAGAGAGAACTGCCAAAATTTCTTGCCAGGACGCGAAAGGGGAGGTTGGTAATGCCGGCCATCGGCGCCAGAAAGATATTGTTTCTGAGGCGTAGATTGCCTATATGTATTTCTGGTAGCATGTAATTTCCATTATGGGTTTTTTTCAGTGTCCTCTACTGGAACCGTATATGACTATTCACAAGGCTCCAGTTCGTCAGGTTTTTCCTTGTCAGATCATACTTTTACAATCACAGAATCGTCAATCTTTCGGCATCTCCGAGATCTCTTTCTTCAGGGCGAGTTTGTCTACCTTCCCATTAGCTAAGAGAGGGAGCAGCTCACGTATGAAGAATCTCTTCGGGACTTTGAAATTTGCTAATCTCGATTTGCAGAGGGTTTGCAGTTCCTCTTCGGTCGCGGTCTTGCCGGGGAAGAGCATAACAAATGCCCAGCCCACTTCCTGATAGATGTCATCTTCGACCCCCATTACGGCGGCAAAGAGCACGCTGTCATGTGTTTCAAGTATTTCCTCTATCTCGCGGGGATAGACATTCTCTCCCCCTGTTTTGAACATCTCGGATTTTCTCCCGGTGATATAGATGTACCCTCTTTCATCTCTGTACGCAAGATCCGATGTATAATACCAGCCATCTTCATCAATCACCTCGGCCGTGGCCTCCGGGTTGTTGAAATAACCTTTCATAAGGAATGGTCCCCTTACGGCGATTTCGCCTATCTCACCATCCGGAAGCGTTTTACGTCCCTCATCCACAATCTTCAGTTCAAAGGGCGGAGCGATCTTGCCTGCACTTTTCATAATCGTCTCCAGGTCGTCCCCCTTTTCAGTGTAGGTAACAAATCCAGCCACTTCGGTGCTGCCATACCCTGTAATCAATGCCGCCCCCGTCTTCTCGCAGATAGCGGAGAGCACATCGATCATGATCTTCGGTGCGGCGGCCCCCGCCCACATAAATCCCTCAATACTGCTGAAATCGGTTGTAAAAAAGTCCGGTTCTTTGAATTCCAGGAGAAACATAACCGGTACCTGCCCCAGCAAGGTTATGCGCTCCTTCTCTATGACCTTTAAGACTGCCCCCGGGTCGAATTTGTCCATGAAGACGGTAAATCCTCCTCCCAGTATCGAGGCAAAACCTATCTCGGTATCGGCAGCCACATGATTGATCGGGAAATGAAGCAGGCCCCTGGTCGTCTCTTTAAAATTAAACTTTTCTACCTCGACCTGGATATTCCGGATGATACTCCTGTGCGTGTGGCCCACTCCCTTCGGCTTGCCTGTGGAACCGGAGGTATACAACAGGAGTGCCTCATCTTCTCCCAAGACTTTAGCCGATCGTTTTTCAATGGCTTCATCCAGCTCCGGCCTTGGTCTTTGGGTAAATTCCCTGAAATTTTCGGTCCCTTCAACGGCCTCTCCGATCACGAGGACCCGTTTTATGCAAGAGAATTCTTTCATGAGGGTCTTTATTGTTTCAGCCAGGTCGACGCCGATACACTCCCGAAGGGATATCAACACGGTGGGCTTGCTGTCCTCGACCTGATACCTCAGCTCGTCCAGGGTGAATTTGGGGGAAAGGCCCAGCCACACAGCGCCGACCTTTCCGGCCGCCATATAGGTTGTGAGAAATTCATTGGCCGGTTTCAAAATCGACGGAGAAAGACAAATAAGCCCGGCAAAC
>CAZOHQ010000066.1:0-8549 GCA_964579455.1 uncultured Syntrophaceae bacterium
GGAGTCTTTCATTACATGATGGATCTTAAGGGTTATCAAAAAAAATATTTAAGGAGTCTTGCCCATGGACTGAAACCGTCCGTGCTGGTCGGACAGAAAGGCATCACGCCCACACTCATTAAAGCAATTGCCGAAGAACTTGAAAGACACGAACTGATCAAAATAAAATTCATCGATTTCAAGGAAAAATTCCAGAAACAGGAATTGTCTACTCGTATCGAAGATGCGTCAAACTCCTGTCTCGTTGGAGCAGTCGGTCATACGGCAATCTTTTATAAACAGCACCGTGAACCGGAAAAACGAAAGATTATCATACCGAAACGGCCTTCGGAAAATATCGCATAGTCCGCATAGTGCCTACTACCTTAATAGACCCGCCTGGTTCCGTGTCGATAACCCAGGACTTCCAAGGTGTCGTTGATTACCACAAACGCCTGCGGGTCAATCTCGAATATCAGATCCTTCATGCGTGCAAGCTCCGTCAGGGAAACTATACTGAAGATTATGCGCTTGGATTTATGGCTATATGCTCCCTCTCCGTCCAGAAAGGTTACCCCCCTGTTGAGGCGTTGTAAGATCTCCTGAGCCAGCAGTTCGGGTTGATTCGAAACGATCAGGATCTGCTTGCGCTGATTGAAGCCGGTTATCACCGCATCGATAACCTTCCCTGTGGTAAAGATAAAAACCAGTGTATACAGCGCCGTCTCCAGGGAAAATATTATCGCTCCCCCTATAAGCAGGACGCTGTTAAACAGAGAATAGGTCCACCCAAGGCGAATTTCCCATTTCTTGTTGAGATAGACCGCAAGGATATCCAGCCCACCGCCCGAACCGGCCGAGCGCAGGATAATCCCTCCGCCCATCCCGTAGATTATTCCTCCCAAGATAGCCGCCAGTATCTTGTTGTCTATGTGAAGCAGCTCAGTGGGAGGAATCACACTGGCGGCAAAAGAAAAAACGGCAACTCCGAAGACCGTATAGTACATAAATCGCCGGCTCACGCTGAACCAGCCGAGGAGAGCAAAGGGTATGTTGGCGAGGATATTGAGAAGACCTACCCCAAGAGGGGGGAAAAGATAGTGGAATATCAAGGCTATACCCAGAGCCCCGCCGGACAAAAATTGCTGGGGAACCACTATCGCATTGACTCCAAAGGCCGCAATGAAACTGCCCACGGTTATCAACCCGAGATTCATCAGCAAACTTCTGGTAGGAAGAAATCTTTTGATAACCGCTCCATTTTTTCTTTTCGGATTTTTGCCCATATTCACTCTCCTTCGCACATAATCACACCCATATCTTTATAGCACCTTCAATCTTTCCAGAAATAACTTTCCGCCGGCTGTGGCCTCCCTGATGGCATTCTCCGAACCAAGGACCTTCACTAATCCGCCCTTTGCCACCTCATCTATTACATCCGCGAACCGTTTGAAGTCTTCTGCCGTTGTAGAAAAAATTTCATCCCGCATCTGCTGGATATCCTCTTCGGTATTACCGGTCAGATAGCGGATCATTGAGGCATATCCCCTGGCATCGGGAAACATATACGCATCCATATCCCCAATGGCGCCGATAATCCCCTTCGTCAGTTCATCGCCGCTTAACTCTCCATTACGCAGGAAGCCGGCTGTTTCGTCAAACGCTTCAATGGTTTTCAGAAGATTGGGGTCACGGTACGACAGAAAAGTCAGCACACCGGAAAATTTATCAAAATTACAGAAAGCCCCATAGGCGCCCCCCCGTACTCGTACGCTATCCCACAGCCAGGAAGTCCTGAGATAACGTGTAATAACCCGGGCAGAACCATGATAGGTATATCCTGACCGATAGAGATCCGCTCCCTTCCCCACATAGTTGATTTGAGAAGGAATGATAAGTCCTTCATACTCTGGGATATGCATCTCAGTCAAAAGAGCTCCGAAGACACCAGTCTCCGCACCGGTTGGTCCTGCCGGCATCTGACGTGCAAAGTTGGCAAGATGGGGCCTTACCTGTTTCCATCCTGTTTCATCAAGGGTAACATTACATACCATGGTCTCACGGTTGACAAGGGCACGACGCATCTCCTCAAGGGTCGAAGAAACGGAAGACCAGTCCGTATCTATCCTGCCGGCAAGATCACGCAGAAAGAACAGATAGCTCACTCCGCTCAACTGTTCCGACAACCGGCCGGCTTCGCTGAAATGTGCCCTCAGGCGCAGGTTGACTGCCTGATGCCCGCCCGGTACCAAGTGCTCCTCCTGCCGGGCCTTTTCTTCCAGAACCATTTGTTTGAAACGTTCCCTGTTG
The DNA here is from genome assembly GCA_964579455.1 of uncultured Syntrophaceae bacterium. GTDB lineage: Bacteria > Desulfobacterota > Syntrophia > Syntrophales > UBA2210 > UBA2210. The sequence continues at coordinate 2,290 of CAZOHQ010000066.1, forward strand.
TCCAGCCTGACATCCAGCAGAATATCCCTGATAATCGCGAAGAGATCCTCTGTTTGTGGAAACATCGCCTTGCCGCAGAGAAAAAGCCTGGCTTCGGCCTCCCTCGTATCTTTGACCGACGACACAAACAGGGCTGGATGAAGCCCCCCTGTTTTCCGGTCAATTCTCCGGGAGAGTTCAACGTAATCTTCCTTTTTTGTACCCATTTCAAGAAGTGCCCTGCTGAACAGGGGAATATACTGGACACACCTTCGGGGAAGTAAACGCAAATTCAGGCCGATTTCGATATACGCGATACCGTTCGTAGATATGTCATGGTACAAAACCGTGGCACCCTTTTCATCCAGAACGGAGATCGGTATCGTCCTGTTTTTCTTTTCCAGATCGGCTAGCTTCAGGATCGGGATGGTTGCCAGGGCTTCAGGGGAATCCGGCGTTTCCTGAATTTTTTTGAGCCGTTCGGTACTTTCAAGGATATTTTTCAATTCTTCGAGGCCAGCAGCCTTGCTAACGTCATCAAGCTTTCGTCTTTCCACCGCATCCATCTCATCCTTCAGCTTCGTGTCCGGTTCCATTATGACTGTGGTGCGATGCGGATTATCCAGGAAATATTTCCTTATTATATCTTCAAAGAATGATTCCCCCGAAGAGATACGTAACTTAATCTCCGACATGAACGCTTCAAAAGAAAGTAACGCAAGAGGGTCGCCATCATACAACCAGGTTGTCATTGCCCTCAACATCAACACCAGTCCGCGGGGATAACTACCCGTGTTGTTTTCACGCAGACCGAATTCTATGGTATTAACAGCTGCCTCAACCGCCTCCGGTTCAATACCATCAGTTGCCAATTCTTCCAAGGTCTTCAGTATCAGTGCTTCAACAACATCCGCCTTCCCCGCCTCAATTCCCTTCAATCCCACGGAGAAAAACAGCTGACGCAATTCACCCTCCAGGCCGCCTCCTGTAATATCCTCTCCCAGACCGGACTCAATAAGCGCCTTGCGCAGAGGAGAGCCGGGTGTGCCGAGAAGGATATATCCCAGGATATTGAACGCCATATTTGTGACGACATCTTTTGTTTCGCTCAACATCCAGTTTACCGTTACCATCCCCTTGGACGAATCATCGCCCGCGGCAAAGGACCGCACGTCTCGCCGGGGACTTTCAAATCGCGGCTGGAGGAATATCTCAGAATTCACCTCCATCTTCCGAAATTCTTTCAGGTAGTCATTGACGAGCCGCAGCCTTTCTTCCGGGTCATCATCGCCGGCAAAAAAAATGCGCGCATTGGAGGGATGATAGTATTGCTTGTGAAAATTTCTGAATTGTTCATAGCTCAGTTCCGGGATAACTGCCGGATCTCCCCCAGAGTCGAGTCCGTATGTAGTATCGGGAAAAAGTGATTGTTGTGAATATTCGGAGAGAAGTCTGTCTGGAGATGAGTTGGCGCCTTTCATCTCATTGAAAACCACGCCCTTGTATGCAAGAGGTCCGTCCAACGCATCCATTTCGTAGTGCCATCCTTCTTGCTGAAAGATCTCGGGCGAAATGCGCGGGTATAAGACCGCGTCGAGATAGACATCTATCAAATTGTAAAAATCCTGGGTATTTTGACTTGCCACTGGATAACAGGTCCTGTCTGGATAGGTAAATGCGTTCAGAAAAGTCTGTAGAGAACCTTTTAATATTTCCACAAAAGGCTCCTTTACAGGATATTTTCGGGAACCACAGAGAACGGAATGCTCAAGAATGTGGGCCACGCCTGTCGAATCGCGAGGCGGCGTTCGAAAGGTGATTCCGAACACCTTGTTTTCGTCATCATTTATCATAGATAGCAGTTCGGCACCCGTTTGAACATGCCTGTAAAGTCGTGCGCGTGTCTTCAGTTCGCCGATATACCGTTCCTGCAAAAGCACAAACCCATAAGAATCTTCTGTCATGTATTCCTCCAGTTCTTTTATTAATGATACTCTCGTTTTCGCAAGGCAGAAGGGCAAAGTTAAACTTTCCAGTCCCGATTCGTCAGCATAGCGAAGCGTACCGGAATCCTGGTAGATACCCTGCAGTTATGCTGTTGTCCCCTGTTGGGGGCCTTGGCTTGCCCGGAATGTCTTTCATTATAGCCTCCTCACCGCGGAGGCGCAACGGACAATATAGATTAATTCTCCTTTCCGTACAAAAAACTTGCATATGCTTTTTATTTAAGATACTTAAGTTGTTTAGCTTTACGTAAAGAATGGCCCTTTCCGGAAGAAGACTGAGTAGAAAAGATATGATCAGACAAATCTTACAAGAGTTAAAAAATCACGCCCCCTTTACCCTGCTCGGTGCTCTGACCGGTGTGGTGATAATGGTTCTTTTCCAGGGTATTCCCAAGAGTGTAGCCTTCAATACCTTCTATATTCTCCATCCAATACACGTCGTTCTAAGCGCTCTTGTCACAACGTCCCTGTACCAGATGCATAGATCCGCACAAGGGAGGCACAGACTTCTGACTCTCTTGATCATCGGGTTTATCGGCTCTGTAGGGATTGCTACGATAAGCGATTCCCTGATCCCCTATCTTGCTGAAACCATGCTCAATATGCCTAACAGGGGCATACACATCGGCTTTATAGAAAAATGGTGGCTGATAAATCCCCTGGCGCTGCTAGGAATAGCCATCGCCTATGTTCGACCGTCAACAAAGTTTCCCCATGCGGGACATGTTCTCCTGAGCACTTGGGCCTCACTCTTCCATATCCTTATGGCCGCGGGGGGACCCATAAACTGGCTGTCTTATATTATCGTCTTTGTATTCCTGTTTATTGCCGTCGTGATACCCTGTTGTGTCAGTGACATCGTCTTTCCGCTCTTGTTCGTAGGAAAGAAATAACAAAGATATGTTTATCCCCTAGAACAGTAGGATATAATCCCGTGGATACAGAAACCCTCTCAAAGGCAAAAATCCTGTCTGAAAAAATCGCCGGGACCTTTCCCGCTCCCCGGTTTTATCGGGAAAAGAAGAGTGAAATCGGCGAATCTCTCCACCTGTTTGAAAAGAATCCGATGGTCATGGCATGTATGGAGATACTAACCACAAGGGCATCCTTCTCCGGCCATGGGTTGTCTCACGCGATAAAAGTTGCGATAGACGCGGGGACCATAATCCTCATTGAGGGGAAATATGCGATAGAAGATGACAACGCAAAGCGCGCCGTTGTTCTGGCACATATAGCCGGCATTCTGCATGACATAAAACGATCAGACAAAAATCACGCCCGGCGGGGGGCGGAAGAGGCGAGGAAGATCCTCAGGAACTTTGACCTTACAGATAAGGAACAAAAATCCGTGGCCGACGCGATAGGAAACCACGAGGCATTTCAACCATGCGACCCTCTTTCCGACCCGGACGCTCAACTCCTGTCCGATGCCCTGTACGACGCCGACAAGTTCCGGTGGGGTCCCGATAATTTCACGGAAATGATATGGGATATATCAGACACCCTGGATATCTCCATCGAAATTTTATTAGATCATTTTCCCGCCGGATTAAAATCCCTGGAAAAGATCAGCGATACTTTCCGCACATCCACCGGCAAGCAGTACGGCCCCGACTTCATCGCCCTCGGTCTGAAGATAGGGAAAAGACTATACAAAGAACTTGAAAAAGAACAGCTCAGGAATTCCCAACCACAGACCTGAGGGAAACGACTCTAAAAATAATACAGCATGGAGAGATAATCATTAACATTCTCACCATCTTCCTGCAGTCTTTTAAAGTAATCGTAAACGGACACATCCGTATAGAGATAGTCTCTGGCCGTTGTAAGTTTTGTCTCCCATGAATAGAATCTGTATACCCTCCGGCCATCGGGCAGGATCATGATGACTTCATGGTCCTGCCACGCCCTCAAGTGTGATTTCCCCAATCTCGGCACGTTGAAGACCGGCTCATCCGTCCTGACAAGACCGGGCAGGAGCCGTGCCTCTTCCTTTCTTTCCTGCAATATCCTTGATATGGGAACCCTGAAATCCACGGTTTCTCCCTTACCCTGACAGTTGAAGGTATAGTAAGGATCGATACCGCAAACCTTAAGCGTTTTCCGCAGGAAGGCCGTTTCAAATTTTCTGCTGTTGTAATACGTAAACACCTGCTGGTTATAGATATTGATTCCCAGTTTTTTTATCTTTTTCACGGCATCCAGGACTTCCGGACATATCTCGGTGGGGTGTTCAATATGCGTAACGATGGCGATTTCTCTTTTCCCCCACTCGTGGTATTTCGCAAGAATCTCAAGCAGACCGTCATTTATCCTCTGGGGGAGGGTTACAAGCGTTCTGGTTCCGATTCTTATCCTGTCTATATGGTCTATTGCCGCAATCTCTCCGATCAGCCAATCAAGATACGTGTTGTTGAGGGTAAAAGGATCCCCACCGGTTATCAGGACTTCTGAGATATTTCTATCCTCCTTGGCCCATTCTATCATGTCTGCGATCTTTTTTTTGGGCATCATGGGGCTGTCGTCAATATCCGTTATTTCCCAGTTTCTCTGACAATAAACACATATCTGCGGGCATGAATTGAAAGGCTTCATAATAATAATCTGGGGATATCTGCGCGTGACACCATCTATCGGGCTCGTCGCGTGCTCGCCCATAAAATCCATATCCCTCCCTTCCCCCTGGTTTGCGAGTACATTGGTGCAATACCGGGGGCTCTGGATAACCTGCGCACGAATCGCGCGATCATGAGGAGATCGCCCCTCTTCATTAAAAAGTGCGAGGTAATGGGGAGTTATTTCAAAAGGAATATGATTTTCCGTCGCCATTCTTAGCCCTTCCTTTTCATCATCATCCAGCTCGACGAGGGCAGACAGCGTCTCAATGTCTTTGATAATGTGTTTCATGTGCCAGAGGTAATCGTGCCAGTCTTCTTCTCCGGCTCCAAAATAGTTCAGTATCTTCTTTTTCAGTTTCTTTTTCTTTGCTACTAGTTTAGGATCCAGCCCTGTTTTATATCTTCTGAAATATCTTCTCACCATTGCTCCATAATCATCAAGCTGTGAAGATCGTACAATGGCGGCGGCTCTTCCTTCTTTCTGTTCCAGAAGTTCTTGGTATCTGGAATGTTTTCCATATGTTCCCCTGATACCTTCCAACAGCGCGAAATACTCCAGCAAAAACCCTTTATCGGTCTTTTCAAGGGCCTCTTTGTCGCCTCTTGCAAGATCGTACAGGAGTGCCAGGGGCGACACTCCTGTTAGATGTTCATTTTCTGTTCGCATTGTATTTGAAAGGACTCGTATACATTCCCGGGTATTCTTCTTCTCCACAACATTCAACTTCGCAAAAGGTGTATCGGACTTCATGTTGTACAGGTCCCGTCTAAACCGATCGAGGTAATCGAAAAACACATACCGCGCTTCCTCCACATGCCTGGCATCACATAAAATGCTCTTGAGTTTTGGATCCGCCTTCCATATTTTTTCCAGAAGTTCCTCTTTTGATAAATCAATCGCTCTCGTCACAAAAAACACCCCCCCTTTATGTTTTTTACCTACCAGCTTGTTACTATGGGCAGATCTCGCATGGTGACCAGACCAGGTAACGCAGCAAATACACGACGCACGGCATTGACTGCGATGGCCACCGTTGCAATGTCGCCGTTGGTACCTTTCAACTTGATCTCCAGATCCGGTTTTCCGGCGATCAAGATGATGTCTCCATCCTCCGTTTCATCCAGGGCGGCTATGAAGGTAAGCGTCATGAACTCGCCCTCAGAGGTATACCCGCGGGCCACCTGCTTAAGACCCCTCACCTGACCGGGCTGTACCTCAAAGTAATCGGTACTGACCGGAAAATCGGCTATTACCGGCTCGACAATGGATTCATATTTGACCAGATTTCTGCCCAACGTGTGAAAAACCATTCCCATGGATTCCGGGAGTCCGATATGTCCCATGCGCCCCGTTTCCATCTTTGCTTGAAAATCTTCCACCGTCATTCCCGAACCTATCTTTGCCTGGAACGGTCCGCGCCGCAACGAGGCATTCATACGACGTGTCACGTCAATACGGTCTACCCGTTGACAGAGAGCGGTAAGGTTAAGGGGCAGTGAATCCATAAGAAAACCGGGGTTAACACCCGTTCCCAGTACTGTTTTGCCTGCCTGTCTGGCAGCGGCGTCTATCCTGGCAGCGGCATCCGGATGTGCCAACCAGGGGAACGAAAGCTCCTCTGATGTTGAGACAATATCCAGTTTTTCTTCCAGGATC
>CAZOHQ010000067.1:0-8461 GCA_964579455.1 uncultured Syntrophaceae bacterium
GAACTGGACGGCAAAGAGATCAAGGGGCCGGAATACGAGATTCTCTGCCTTCTGGGATCAAACATGATGATCAACGATATGGAAGCCACCATCAAATGGAATTACCAGCTTGATCTTCTGGGGATGGACGCCATTACCACTGGCACGGTCATGGGGTTTGCGGCGGAGCTGAACGAGAAGGGATTGTGGAACAGCGGGATCGAATTCGGGAAAAAGGACACCATTGCCGCCACACTGGAAGATATTGCTTTCAGGAGAGGGGTGGGGAATGACCTTGCCGAGGGAGTCAAGTACCTATCCGAAAAATACGGAGGAAAAGACTTTGCCCCCCACGTCAAGGGGCTTGAGATGGCGGGTTATGAGCCGCGCGGTGCCGTCGGCCACGGATTGGGATATGCCACGGCTTCCCGAGGCGCATGCCACCTTGACGGCGGCTATATGATCTATTTCGAGGTGACGGGGCCGCTCAATCTTGATCCGCACCATTATCGGTCAAAACCTTCATGGACCATCCTCGACCAGAATCTACTGGCAGCCATAAGCGCCGGGGGGAACTGTCTGTTTACCTCCTGGACCTTCGTACCGGGTGTTGCATTCAAACTCCCTGAAATAAAGTGGCTTTCGTCCGTGGTAAACTGGATACTCACAAAAAGTTTCATTCTCGTCGATGGCCTGGTAAAGATTCCGAAGTTCTTTCTGGGGTTTCACCTTCCCATGTTGCCGCACACGAAAGCCATACGTTTCGCAACGGGAATGAAGATGAATTTCGGGCGGTACTATACTGTGGGAGAGCGGGGATACAATCTTGAACGGCTGTTCAATATGCGTGAAGGGTTCGGCAAAGAATCCGATACGCTCGCCAAGCGCTTTACCTCCGATCCGCTCATCCCGGGTAAGAAAAAAACGGTGGTGCCCCTTGCACAGATGCTTCCCAAATATTACAGCCTGAGAGGGTGGAACAAAGAAGGGTTACCGACTAAAAGGACGCTGAAAAAGTTACATCTTGATTCTATTAAATGAAGGGTACCTTGTCTGCCTATCGAGCAGTGCCTCTTGAAGAAGGTCGAAAGACGTGTGATAATTATTATTTTGACAGGTATCTTTTCGGTGCCAATCAGCTCGAAGATATTAAGACAATCGGAGACGGTTCACAAAAATTTAACCTCCAACCAACTTTGCTTTTTGCCGAGACCATGATCGATAATGTGTTTGTGGTTAAGTGATCTATCACTACAATGATAATTCATGTTATCATCTTTTTCCCGTAAGAAAGATTTGAAGTATGATGCTGCAAAAAAGGCGGAAAGGACAGGTTCAGAAGGAATTATAATCCATATTATTTTATAAAGATCGTTCCTGCCGAGTATCATTTGCTTTAATCTTGCAACTTTAACCTTGAAACTTTCATGTAACTGTTATAGCAGTCTCCTAATAATATTTATTTCATTTGAGGGAAGGGGTTTTTTAAGTGGGTAAGGATATATCTGTAGGTCTGATCGGTTTTGGTACTATTGGTGCCGGCGTTGTAAAACTGCTGCGGGAAAATGAAGAGCTGATCCGGAAACGTCTGGGTACAGGACTTGTTATCAAAAAAATAGCTGATATTGATATCGAAACTCCAAGGCCGGTGCCGGTCGAAAAGGAAATACTCACGACGGATGCGAATGAAATCCTGAATGACCCTGAGATCTCCATTGTTGTGGAGTTGGTGGGGGGCTACACGCACGCGAAGACATTTATGCTGGAGGCCATACGAAACGGGAAACATGTGGTTACCGCGAACAAGGCGCTTCTCGCTACATACGGGAATGAGATATTCAGTGCCGCAGAGAACAAAAAAGTTAATATAGGTTTCGAGGCAAGCGTAGGAGGAACGATCCCGTTTATAAAGACATTGAAGGAAAGTCTTGCAGGCAACAACATTGAATCCATTTTTGGAATCATGAATGGAACGTGTAATTACATACTGACGAAGATGACCAAGGATGGCATGGACTTCGATACGGCGCTGAAAGACGCGCAGGATCTCGGATTCGCGGAGGCTGATCCGACATATGATATCGAGGCCGTCGATACAGCCCACAAACTCGCGATGACGTTGTCCCTCTCTCACGGTAAAAGGGTGACGCTGGATGACATTCACAGAGAGGGAATATCGGAAATAAGTCAGCAGGATATAGCGTTTGCCAAAGAGCTGGGATACACGATCAAGCTCCTCGCCATCTCAATCAGAAGAGGCGATATCATTGAGGCGCGGATACATCCGACCATGATACCGTTTGATCATATACTGGCCAGCGTCAACGGTAATTTCAATGCCTTCCATCTGATTGGTGATGCTTCCGGTTCCGTCTTCCTGTACGGTCAAGGTGCCGGTATGATGCCGACGGCGAGTGCGGTGGTGGGGGATCTGATAGATATATCAAGGGATATCATGGCTGGAATATGCATGAGAGTTCCTCTTCGGTCCTATAGGGAAAATCAGATCGAAGATATCGATCTGCTCGGGATGGATGATGTGGTAACAAATTATTATTTCAGATTTTCAGCGGTTGATCGCCCTGGTGTGCTCTCAGCGATATCGGGGATCCTGGGATCTCACGACATAAGCATATCTTCCGTCATACAGAAGGAAAGAAAACTTAATAAAGACGCGGTACCCGTTGTTGTCACGACGTATAAGGCACGGGAAAAAGATGTGCAGATGGCGTTGGAAGAGATAGACAGGCTTGACATTGTGTTCGGGAAAACGATGTTGATCAGGATAGAGGATGACAGATTGAGATGAAGTATATTGTTTTGCTGGGCGATGGTATGGCGGATTTTCCCCTGTCTGAGTTGGAGGGGAAGACTCCCCTTGAATTCGCCCACACCCCCAATATGGATAGAATAGCGGCGGAAGGTACTACGGGATTGATCGATACGATTCCTGCCGGATTTACACCTGGGAGTGATGTGGCAAATCTGTCTGTGCTGGGATATGATCCGAATACGTGCCATACCGGGCGTGCGCCATTGGAAGCAGCGAACATGAGTGTGGATCTGGCTCACGATGATGTGGCATTTCGATGCAATCTCGTAACCCTCGGTTCAGCGGAGGGTAAAACCATTATAGAAGATTTTACCTCCGGCCATATAACCTCTGGGGAGTCAAAACAGATTATAGACAGTCTCCAGAGAGATCTGTCTTCTTCCGTTATCGATTTCTATCCCGGTGTGGGATATCGGCACCTGATGGTGTATAAAGGCGGACCTGTCTCACTGGAAACAATTCCTCCTCACGATATCGTTGGAGATCCGATTGATGGCTGGCTTCCCAAGGGGAAAGGATCGGAGGAAATCAGGAACCTTATGGAGCGTTCTCGCGATATATTACGTGATCACCCCGTAAACCGTGAACGCGCATCGAAGGGCAGGAAAACCGCCGATTCAATCTGGCTGTGGGGAGAGGGGAGGGCACCGAGGATGGAGCCCCTGACTGCCAAATACGGTGGCATAAAGGGCGGTGTCATATCAGCCGTCGACCTTATTATGGGGATTGGAGTCTATGCGGGTCTTGAACCCCTTCGTGTTGAAGGTGCCACCGGTTATACGGACACGAACTACAGGGGAAAGGCTCAGAAGGCCCTCGAATACCTCAGGGACGGTGATTTTGTCTTTCTTCACGTGGAGGCTCCGGACGAGATGGGGCACGAGGGGGATATCAAGGGAAAGATCAAGGCCATAGAGGATTTTGACAAAGAGGTAGTGGAAACGATATTATCGGGAGTAGATACCCTGGGGGACTTCAGGATTATTGTGTTGAGCGACCATCCGACTCCGATAAGCCTGAAGACACACGCAACGGATCCGAGTCCCTTCGCGGTGTTATCTTCAATTGACGGAGAAAATATTGCAAACGGCGGTGCGTATAATGAAACAACAGCCAAGAATACTGGTATTATGGTTTCTCCCGGTCATTTGTTAATGGATTACTTCATAGGAGACTGGAAGGGATTTGTTGAAGATCAAAGGTGAGTTCAGGGTAAGGGTAATCTATGCCGATACCGACGCCATGGGCATAGTCTATCACGCCAATTACATAAAATGGTTCGAGGTAGGCCGGGCGGAGTTGATGCGTGAAATCGGCATTGTGTACTCCGAATTGGAGTTATCGGGATATAAAATGCCCGTAACAAAGATCGGATGCCACTACCTCTCTCCTGCGAGATATGATGATGTGCTGGTGATTGAGACAGAGATAACCAACTTCCGGCGGGCCAGCGTCAGGTTTGATTATATCATACGCGATGAAAAGAAAGAGCGGATTCTTGCCGAGGGATTTACGCTGCACCCCTTCATAAACAGGGAGGGAAAGATAGTAAGGGTGCCGCGTTTTATAGTTGATAAAATAAAGGAATTCTAGCTACTCAAGGTGAATGCGTGAGACGTTACTCTGAAACAACAAAAGGAGACCGTTAATAATGGCAAAAAAGTTGACACAGAAAGAACTGGAACAACCGGACGAGTTTCATACCATTGGATGGCACGTCCTGGAGTACATATCCGAAAACAGGAAAAAGTTTTACGCAGGCGGGGCTGCTGTCCTCCTCATTATTATCCTGTCAGGAGGGTGGTATGTTCACAACTTGAATTATGAGAACAAGGCCGAGCGCGTGTATTCGACGGCGTATAATTCGTACGCTCTACAGGCCAACTCCGGCGATATGAAGGACGCGTATTTGAAAGCGTCTCAGATATACGAGAGTCTCGTAAAGGAATATCCCGATAGCCGTGCGGCCACACTTTCTTACTATAATATGGGGAATATCTATTTTAATATCGGCGAAACGGAAAAATCCATCGAGGCCTATAAGGCATTTCTGAAAATGTCCAAGAAAGACGATATCCTGATCGCTCTTGCTTACTACGGGTTGGGTTATTGCTACGAAAAGAATGAAGATTATGACAATGCCCTGAAATCCTTCGAAGATTCTAACAAACTCATAAAGGGGACGCAATTTGAATCTATCAATTACGCCAACATGGGAAGAATATACGAAAAGATGGGGAAGCAAAAAGAGGCGTTGGAATTTTATCATAAGACGGTTGAAGAGATTAACGATCCTTTTATGGAAATGTTAGTGAAGAGCAGAATGGCGGATCTCAGTTAGGTTGAAAGGTTACACGATATGAAAGAACTGATGTCAGGAAATGAGGCAATAGCAAGGGGGGCATATGAGCATGGAATTACCTTTGCTTCCGCGTATCCCGGAACCCCGAGCACCGAAATAATGGATGCGTTTGCCAAATATGATGGTGTGTACGCCGAGTGGTCACCGAATGAAAAAGTGGCCCTCGAGGTGGGAATAGGGGCGGCGCTGGGAGGCGCACGGGCGCTTGTAGTAATGAAACATGTGGGTGTTAACGTGGCCGCTGATCCCCTCTTTACCGTGAGCTACACCGGTATTGAGGGAGGACTGGTCATCATCAGCGCGGATGATCCGACCATGCACAGCTCCCAGAATGAACAGGACAACCGGAACTATGCACGCTCGGCCAAGATCCCGATGCTGGAGCCATCGGACAGCAGCGAGGCAAAGGAATTTATAAAGATCGCCTTCAGGATAAGCGAAGAGTTTGACACGCCCGTTTTTCTCAGGAGCACCACAAGGGTTTCACACTCCAAATCCGTCGTCGAACTGGAAGACCCGGAAGTTCGAGAGGAAAAGAGGGGCATCCGCTATGATCCGTCAAAATATGTGATGGTTCCCGCCATGGCAAGACCGCGAAGGATTGAAGTTGAAAAGAGGATGGACAAACTCCTGAAGTTTGCGGAGACCTTCTCCGAAAACAGGATAGAGATAAACGATACCAAGGTGGGAATCATAACGGCCGGGATGCCGTATAACTATGCAAAAGACGCTTTCCCCGACTATTCCTATCTTAAACTGGGCATGGTGCATCCCCTTCCTCGTGGACTGATCAGGGAGTTCGCATCGAAGGTGGAAAAGATATACGTTGTTGAAGAGCTTGACCCCTTTATTGAAGAACAGATAAAAGCAATGGGTATAGAGGTTGTCGGCAAAGAGGTATTCCCCTATACGGGCGAATTTGATCCCGGTATTGTGGAAACCGCAATTACAGGCAGTCATACGGGCGAATTTGATCCAAGTATTGTTGAAACCGATATTACACGCAATGGAGGGACGGGGACGGATCTGCCGATCCTTACACTCCCCTCGAGACCCCCGAATCTCTGCCCCGGCTGTCCCCACCGAGGACTTTTTTATGTCCTGGGAAAACTGGATGTGTTTGTGACGGGCGATATCGGGTGCTACACCCTGTCTTTCTTGAAACCCCTTGAGGGGATGGGTTCATGTATCTGTATGGGGGCCAGCATAGGGATGGCTCACGGTATGGATAAGGTCATTGAAGAGAAGGGAAAAGTTGTTGGAGTAATTGGTGATTCCACCTTTATCCACTCGGGCATCACGCCCCTTCTGAACATGGTCTACAACAAAAGTAATGCGGTTGTTGTCATATGTGACAACAGCACAACCGCAATGACGGGGATGCAGGAGCATCCCGGAACAGGATTCACACTGCAGGGCGAAGTGACTAAAAAACTTGATTTTGTTAAACTTGCAGAGGTGCTTGGCATAGAGAACGTCAGGGTTGTTGACCCCTTTGATATAAAAAACACGAGGAGTGTAATAAAAGAGGAACTCTCCAGAGAGGGACCCTCTCTCGTTATATCAAAGGCGCCGTGTGCTCTACTCGCCGTGAAACAAAAGGCGATCGGCAGAACACCTTTGACGATTGATCCGGACAAGTGCACCGGCTGCAGGGCTTGTCTCGGACTGGGATGTCCTCCGATCTCATGGAAAAGGCTCGAGGATATGGATAAAAAGATAGAAAAGAAGACAAAAAAGCAGGAGGGAATAGCCATAATAGATTCCTCATTCTGTAATGGGTGCACCCTGTGCCAGCAGTTGTGCAGTTCCGGAGCCATAGGGGAGGTCGTGGGAGATGAATGAATCTGTGAAGAGCGTACTGCTGGTTGGCGTAGGCGGACAGGGGATAATACGGGCGAGCGACTTACTTTCCGCCGTCATGATGAAATCGGGTTATGATGTAAAGAAGAGTGAAGTGCACGGAATGGCCCAGAGGGGGGGGTGTGTAAGCAGTCATGTAAGATTCGGCGGAAAGGTATATTCGCCCATGGCAAGAGATGGGGATGTCGATATACTGGTTTCCTTTGAAAAGCTTGAGACCTTGAGATACCTTGAATCACTGAAGACCGACGGGAAGGTTATTATAAATAATGAAGAGTTGTATCCCCCATCGGTAAACCTCGGAGAAGCTGAATATCCAAGTGATGCAATAGATTTTATAAAGAAATACTTTAAGGATGTAAAAGTGGTGGATGCAACCGCCATGGCCCTCCGGTCGGGAGACAAAAGGATGGTCAATACCGTTATTCTGGGGGTGTTGTCTTCATATCTGGATATAAAAACAAGCGTATGGGAAAATGTCCTGGAAGAGAGCTTTCCCCCGAAGATACTGAAGGGAAATATAGAGGCCTTCAAATTGGGGAGGGGAGTATAGGAGAGCATGCGAAAGATTGCCAACGGATTGTTTCCCCTTTTTCTTCTGGCGGTTCTTGTGATCTTCCCCTGTCATGCCAGAGGGGACGATCAGGGCGACTGTGAAAAGCAGCTCGAGTTTGCGGAAAACCTTTTTGAGCAGGCAGATTTCTACAGGGCTATCGGTGAATATAAGAGATTGATATTCCTCTGTCCAGCCGCTACGTCGCTCTGTGAAAAGGCGTATTTCAAGATAGGTGTCAGCTATTTCAGGGCGAAGGAGTGGCAAAAAGCGATCGAGGTGTTTACCCCTTTCCTCGGAAGTTTCCCCAACAGCCAGATGGCCGGAGAGGCGATGTATCTTAAGGGAATGAGTGAAAAAAATCTCTCGCAGCATAATGAAGCGCTTCGCACCTTCGAGCATATTGTTCAGACAGAAACCGGTGAATACAAGTCGAGAGCAATCTACCAGAGCGCTCTTGTCCTCGTTGATATGGAAAATTGGGAGAGGGCAGGTGAGATGTTTTCGAAGGTTTCTACTGAAAGCAGGCTTTACGGCTCCGCGGGAGTCTTTTCGGAAGGACTTGAAAATATCGGCAATATTCCCCACAAATCCCCAGCTGTTGCGGGAACGTTGGCCACCATTATCCCCGGCGCCGGCCATCTGTATACTCAGAGACCAAGGGATGCCCTTGTTGCGTTTCTTCTGAACGGTGTGTTTATCTGGAGCGCCGTGGAATTGTTTAACGACGATAAGTATGTCACCGGCAGCATTGTCACTTTTTTTGAACTTGGATGGTACGGCGGAAATATATACAGCGCCGTCAGCAGCGCCCACAAATTCAACACGAGAACCAAAAAAGAATTCCTGCAGGGGCTCAGAGACAGAACCA
>CAZOHQ010000068.1:0-8431 GCA_964579455.1 uncultured Syntrophaceae bacterium
TGACTCCTCCCCTTGGATCAAAACGCACCGACAGGGAGATGACGGCCTCCTTCACGTCGAGGGCGATGGAAGCTACCAGAGGGCGTATATCCTTTGCGACGACTGTCCCCTTCCTGTATTTGGACACCATACATGTGTCCGATTTGAGAAATTCTTTTATTCGTTCATCCGGGGCAGTGCCGGTTGAAGAAATGGGTGCGTCCGGAAGGTATATCTCATAATCGAATCCAGCTATGAGAGTGGATAGCGATGCGGCATGAGGAGAGATTGTCTCGGCGCTGAGGATTTCTATTCCCGAGGGGAGACAGGGATTCACCCTGATGGCGAAATCTTCCGGTGAACCGTTATATCCCTGAAGCTGGATGTCAGCGTATTCGCACAGGCTTTCTACTCCGACCGGAAGGGCGTATGGAAAAGAAATCTTGGGATGGGGGTGGAAACCCTCCGAGAACGTAAAGGAGTGGCCACTGATATGTATCGCCCGCACGATAGAAGAAGACATGTCCAGGTGCGACAACATACCGGCCTTCCCCTGCCTGGCATATTTTATCCTGAGGGATGTGGTCCATTCCCCGTGAGAGGATGGTACCTGTTTATCGGAGGATATGGGGTGTGGTTCTCCGGCTTCGATAATTCTGATATCCCCCGAGCATACCCCGCACCCGTAACATCCGGCGGATCGACAATCCTCTGTCAGTTCGCCGTCCGGAGATTTCTCATACTCTTCTGCGAGGAACTCTTTTGTAATACCGCAATCAATAGTGTCCCAGGGAAGTGCGTCTTGTGTATCCTTTTCCCCAAGATACCTGTCTGTCTCTATCCCCAGGTCATCGATGGCTCTTTCCCATATATCGAACCGAAACCGGTCACTCCAGCCATCGAAGCGGCATCCTGCTTGAAAGGCGGCTGCCACGAGTTCTCCTATCTTTTCGTCTCCCCTTGCCAGCAGGCCTTCCAGAAAGCTCATCTCTCGGTCATGCCACTTGAGCTTCAGGTTTTTATGCCGGATATTTTTCTTAAAGAAATCCTGTTTTTCTTTTGTCTCATTGATGGTTATCTGCCGTTGCCACTGGAAAGGGGTGAAGGCCTTCGGTACAAAGGTGGAGATGCTTACCGTAACCTGACGTCTGTTGTTGCCTTCCCTGAGCACCTTATAGGCGAGATCGACGATCCCCTGGAGGTCTTCCTGCGTTTCGGACGGGAGTCCGATCATGAAATAGAGCTTGATGGATTTCCATCCCGCATCAAATACCCTCCGTGCGGTTGTCAGGAGGGCCTCTTCGGAGTTTCCCTTGTTTATCACATCCCTGAGTCTCTGCGTCCCCGCCTCAGGCGCGAGCGTAAAGCTTGTCTTGCGCACCTTTTTTATCTGATCGATAAGCCTTTTTGTAAGGGTTTCCACCCTCATGGAAGGGAGGGCTATGGCCACTCTTTCCCTGTAGTATCGGTTCATGAGCGATGTCAGGAGATATTCGATGTGGGAATAATCGCCGGAACTGAGGGATAAGAGAGATATCTCGTCATATCCTGTTGAAGAGAGCATATCTTCCGCCATTTCTTCCAGGGTGTTGGTAGATCTCTCCCTTACGGGCCTCCAGACCATTCCCGCCTGACAAAAGCGGCATCCGCGGGTGCACCCCCTGGCTATTTCCAGGGTTATCCTGTCGTGGACTGCCTTGACGAGAGGTACAATCGGCCTCGATGGGCAGCACCAATTTTCCAGATCTGCTATTACTCTCTTCTGTATCTTTTTCTCTGAGTTGTGCAGCGAAGGGACCCAGACTCCTTCAATTTCCGAAAGAAGATTCAGAAGTCCTGACCGTTTGCAGCCGCTTTCTTTGCCGCTGATCATCGCGCGGGAGATTTCCAGTATTACCTCTTCCCCCTCTCCCACTACAAGCGCGTCGAAAAAGGGCGCCACCGGTTTGGGGTTGAAAACACAGGGTCCCCCCGCGATTATTATGGGGACACCTTCCTCCCTGTCTCTGGAATATGTCGGTACGCCGCCCAGATCCAGCATGTTCAGGACGTTGGTGTAGGACAGCTCATACTGCAGCGAAAACCCCACAATATCGAATCCGGAAAGGGGGGTGGCCGATTCGAGAGAGGCGAGAGGGATGTCGTGTGCCCTCATCAGGGCCTCCATGTCCGGCCAGGGGGCGTAAACCCTCTCAGCCGCTATCTCCGGTTCATCGTTCAGAATGGAATAGAGAATCTGCAGACCGTGATGCGACATGCCTATTTCGTACGTGTCGGGAAAGGCAAGGGCGAAGGTCAGACAACATTTCCCCCAGTCCTTCCGTATGGAATTTATCTCCCCCCCTATATACCTGCCCGGTGTTTGAACAAGGGGGAGGAGTTCTTCGATACATGAATAATTCATCAGATTCTCAGATTCTCAAACGTTTCCCGGACCGCTTCGGCGGATCGTTTCAGGCCTTTCAGTTCTTCAGCGAAAAGGGCTATTTCATATATCTTTTCGATTCCGGATGATCCCAGTTTTACCGGCACGCCGATATGTACATCCTCAATGCCATACTGCCCCGTCAGATATGCCGAAGCGGATAAGACCCTTTTGCTGTCGCGTAGTATCGCCTCCACCATAGAGACCGCAGAAGAGGAGGGTGCATGCCAGGCGCTACCGGATTTCAGGAGATTTACAATCTCGGCACCGCCATTCTTTGTCCTTTCAATAATGGCGTCGAGCCTCTCCTTCGCCATGAGCCGGCTTACGGGGATACCCTTCAGGGTCGTGTGGGTGTCTACCGGCACCATGGTGTCTCCGTGGCTTCCGAGCACCATCGTCTCTATGTCTCGTGCCGATACATTCAACTCTTCGGCCAGAAACGTCCTGTATCTCGCGGTGTCGAGTACGCCGCCCATCCCCATGACTCTGTGGGCGGGAAACCCCGATGTCTTCCAGGCAAGGTGTGTCATAACATCAAGGGGATTTGTCACCATGATGATGATGCTGTCGATGGCATGTCTCGCAACCGTCTCCACGACGGATTTGACGATGCCTCCATTCTTCATGGCAAGCTCATCTCTGCTCATCCCCGGTGTCCGGGGGAAGCCTGCGGTAAAGACCACGATATCCGAATCTTTAGTCTCGGCAAAGTTGTTGGATCCCGTTATTTTCCTGTCGAATCCCTCAACAGGCGCTGACTGCATAATATCAAGGGCTTTTCCCTGCGGAAGCCCCTCAACAATATCCAGCAGCACAACGTCGGCAAGATTCTTCTCAACGATCCTCTGGGCGGTCATTGTGCCCACAAAGCCGGCTCCAATTACAGAAACTTTTTTTCCCATGGTATGTCTCCAGTTTAAAATTTTGATATGTCAACTGCACTAAAAGGAGTAGAGATTACTCCTTACCTCTCAGATGTCTGTTTCTCCAGAACATCACGGTATCTGTAGGGGTGTTGTCGGATATCGCGTAGCTTCGACAGGGCGAAACGCGCGGGAAAGTCGGCCCTCGACAGGTAGGGGAGTGAGTCTCTCCTGAAGTCCTCCAACAGTTTACCAAAGATCTTCCTGCTGTCGGGGGTGCGGACGAAGCTCCTCTCCTTTGTGTATTCGTAAACTATTTCCGGGCCGAAGACCGCAACGACCTGTTGAAAGTGCTCGGGATCAATGAAATATTCCCGTATGACCTCGATCGGTATCGTAATGCGTAGTTCAACCTTTGTCGTATCGGAGGCGATAACGCGTGATCCGTCCCACACCTGCAAAACAAAGCCGTTGGGGAGGGGTATCTCTTCAACCAGATTCATCAGTATCTCCTGTTGTGATACGTGAGGCAGTCCCCCACTCAATTCTGTGACGTTATATCACACAGTCACCTTTTGGCAAACCTTTCTTGACTTGGAGGGCCATTTTCATATATGGACAGAACCTTTCGGAAAGGAGTTATGAATCATGGAAAAGACAACGGCTATATTGCTGCTGTCCTGCCCTGATCAGAAAGGGATTGTAGCCGGGATATCCAACTTTATCTCAGAGCACAATGGTAATATACTGGATGCTGCCCAGTATTCGGTTCAACCTGAAAACATGCTGTTCATGCGGGTGGAATGGGATATGAATGGGTTCACTCTTGCCTGCGACGAGCTGGAGGAG
This sequence comes from uncultured Syntrophaceae bacterium, assembly GCA_964579455.1. Classification (GTDB taxonomy): domain Bacteria; phylum Desulfobacterota; class Syntrophia; order Syntrophales; family UBA2210; genus UBA2210. The sequence goes on from CAZOHQ010000068.1 coordinate 4,120, forward strand.
GCGATAGCTCCCCTCGTGCAACGGTTCGGGATGAAATGGACAATACACTTTTCCGATTATATACCAAAGATGGCGATATTTGTTTCCAGGCATATCTATTGTTTCCATGATCTTATACTGAGGCATCAGATGGGGGAATTCAGGGCACAGATACCTCTTGTCATAAGCAATCACCTCGATATGAAGCCACTGGCCGATCACTTTGGTCTTCCATACAGGCATTATCCAATTACACGGGAAAACAGGGCAGAGCAAGAGAAGAAACAGATCGCCGAACTGGAAAGGGAAGGGGTCGACCTGATAGTTCTGGCCCGCTACATGCAGATCTTAAGCGGTGAATTTGTTGACCGCTATCATGACAGGATAATCAATATACATCACTCGTTCCTGCCGGCCTTTGCGGGGGGCAACCCGTATCAGCAGGCGTATGACAGAGGTGTGAAGATAATAGGCGCTACCAGCCATTATGTCACACAGATGCTGGACGAGGGGCCCATCATTGCGCAGGATGTTATAAAGATTTCACACAAGGATTCGGTGAACAATATCAAACTCAAGGGGAAAGACCTGGAGAGAACCGTTCTTGCGAAGGCGGTCAGACTCCATCTGGAACACCGGATACTGGTTTACGGTTCAAGGACCATCATTTTTGACTGAACCCTCCCCATGTCTATCCATTAGCTGCCGAAAGGGCTTTGTTTCATGAACGACCAGACACACGGCGAAAAACTCAAGCGAAGCCTTACTGTGGGAATCGGCAAGGGGTGGCGGGGCTTTGTCTGGATGATGAAGATCATCGTCCCCGTCTCCTTTCTGACTGCGCTTCTCTCCTGGAGCGGGTGGATGGAGCAGATCGATTTTGTAATCCGGCCGGTCATGGGATTCCTGAGTCTGCCCGACATTGCCGCGCTCCCGTTGTTGATAGGGTTACTGACCGGTATATATGGCGGGATTGCTGCCATGGCGGTCCTTCCCCTGAATGTTGGGCAGATGACCCTCATAGCCGTCTTTCTCCTTATCGCCCACAATCTGATCCAGGAGGGCATCATTCAAGGCAAGTCGGGGATAGGCATCCTCAAGGCCACACTCTTTCGTATCATCCTTGCCGTTGTTACCGTCCTTATCATAGCGCCCTTTGTAGGTACGACCGGGCCGGGCACCGCCGGCACTGCTGCGGCCGCCCTTCACGCAAGTCAGGCGTTTGGGGAGATGGTCATCCAGTGGGGACAGGTGATGGGAGGGCTGGCCGTCAAGATACTTGCCATTATAATGTGTGTCCTGACGGTCCTGGAGTTACTCAAGGTGTTCGGATTGGTAGATCATATCGTCCGGTTTCTTTCTCCCCTCCTGAGGATTATGGGATTGAGCGAGAAGGTTGCCATCCTGTGGATCGCCGCCGCTCTGTTCGGTCTTGCCTATGGCGGGGCGGTTATCGTCGAGGAGGCAGGGAAGGGGGATCTCACGGATGAAGAGCTGGAGAGTCTCCACCTCTCCATCGGTATCAACCATGCTGTGATTGAAGATCCGGCGCTATTCCTTCCCTTTGGCATAAGCCTGTTCTGGCTATGGATCCCGCGTCTGGTGCTGGCGATGGTTGCCGTGCGCGTGCTTGCGCTGTGGCGCAGATTCAGAAGGCTGAAAAAGTGTTGACAGCCTCTCGGGTATTGTAATACATTTGACAAACAGTGATAGTAAGAGGGTATGTGCTTTCGAGTCCACATTCAACCAGTGAGGAGGAAATGCCATGGGTACGGAAATAGACCATCTCCTTGAAGAACAGGTAAAGAAGTGGGAAGCCTCTAAGGAGAGGAGAAAGAGTCAGGGAGAAGCTCCCCAGCCCGTCATAACATTCGCGAGAGAACCGGGAAGCATTGTGACTGATCAGGTTCAGCGAATTGCACAGGAACTGAAACTCGATATCATAGATGCCAGAATTATCCATGAAGTGGCAAAAAGTGTCAGGATGAGCGAGAAGGTCGTTTCATATCTGGATGAAAAGACTCGCACCATACTGGACAACTGGATACTGTATCTGAGGACGACTCGCTTCCTCCTGGCGGATGAATATGTGCGTCACCTGACAAAAGTCATAGGTGCCATAGGAGAGCAGGGGGGTGCTATTATTATCGGGAGAGGCGCCAACCTGATTCTACCACCCGAGGAGACCCTCAGGGTGAGATTCATCGCGCCCATGGAGACGAAGATCCACAATATAATGGAGGAGTTTAGCCTCACTGAAGAGGATGCGATGCAGCGGATCTTCCTGAAAGAAGCGGAGCGCAGGGACTCGGTGAGAAAAAACTTCAAGGTGGACATAGAAGACCCCGCCAATTACGATCTCATCATAAATACGGAATTTCTGGGAATAGAAAATATTGTCGGCATTATAAAATCGGCGCTGAAGTTCAAATATATTCCTTCAAGACGCAAAAAAGATGTGAAATCGATCCCTGCGGAATAGAAGATCAGCCTAACAAGGGCGCACATGCACATATAAGGAGAAAGGATAAGAGCAGTGATTATTCAACATTTTGAAGATGTGGAAGCGGTTGAAATAATGAAGGGTGTCAAAAAGAGAGTTGTCATAGGCGACAAAGAGGGTGCCCCTAATTTCGTCATGAGGATATTTGACCTGGAACCGGGCGCATCCAGCCCCCTGCACGAGCATCCATGGGAGCACGAGATATTTGTGCTGAAGGGAGAGGCAACGGCCAGGAACAGCGCGGGAGATGAAAACCCTGTCGCAAAAGGGGATACCATCTTCATTCCGCCCGGTGAGGAACACCGCCTGACAAATAAAGGCGAAGGTGTGTTTCGCTTTATGTGTCTTATACCGACAGGCGTTGATGGGTAAGGAGCTCGGTTGTAACGATTCGTTTTCTTGATTGAAGACCGCTGTGGGGGAGTTGTCAGTGTCAGGCTAAGAACCTAACACTCTTCACCCTTCGGCGGGATCAGACAGGTAGATTTTCTTGATGCCGGACATTGTCGGCGCCTTCCCCACAATGCTTGGATGTGTTTTTTCGCTATTGTATCTGAACGATCTCTCCGTCCATCACCATCAGCATGTGGAGGGGTTTCACCGTATCCCCTGTCCCGGAAAATGAAGTTGTTCCTGTTATGCCGGGATAGTCATCGATGCCGGATAGGCTGTCCCTCAGATCATCTCTGATCTCTATAGTGCCCCCTGATATCAGGTGTATCATTATTTCTGTCGCGTCGTAGGCGAGAGCCTCAACAGTGCCCGGTTCTCTGCCGCATGCAACGTAAAAACGATCTATAAAATCCCTGACCTCCGGACGGAAACTGTTCAGGAAAAAGCAGTCGGTAAAGACCGCCCCTTCGAGATATTCACTGTTCGCTTTCAGAAGTCCCGGAGAATTCCAGATGCTTGTCCCCAGGAGCTGCACACCGGTGACATCGTAGAAGGTCAGTTGGGGAGCTATCATACTTACAGCGGAATAGGAGTCAGGTATAAAAAGCGCGTCAAAATCCACTGTCGGTTTCCCCTCTGATGCCTCATCCTCTTCAGCGAAGTCCAGCCCGGTCAGTGATTTTATTTCCTTGCCGAAGTCAGTCTGCTTGCCGCTGTATGATTCCACTCCCCGTATCTGTCCTCCCTGCCGCAGCACCTCATCCCAGAACAGAGTCATCATTTCTGTTCCGTAGTTATCGTCAGGGTAGAGGATGGCGAAATTCTCGATGCCGAGATTATGAATGGAATATGTGACGAGAGCCTGTACCTGCATATCGCCGGTAAGAAAGTCTCGAAAAACAAAATCTCCTGTCTCTGTAATATTTTTTCTCTGGGTCAGGGTAATGATGGGGACGCCAAGATTCTGAGCCTCCTGCGCCGCCTCAAGGGCCGCCGCACTCCCGAGAGGGCCTATGATGCCGATAACATGATGCTCATTGGCAAGTTTCCTTATCGATTCCCGGGCAGTGGCGGGGTCGCCTTTCGAATCTTCTATAAAGAGCTGTACGGGGGTGTTCCGTTCCGGATCGAATACGCCGGAGGCGAGAATGACGGCATCAAGCAAGCGATTTCCATAGGTGGCATATCTTCCGGTGAGAGGGAGGACGCATCCGACCGCGTATCGGTTTACCAGCTTCATGGCGGTGATTCTCCGGCGCAGGGCTTCTCCCTTTTCGAAAAGGGGATGGCTTTTGTAGCCGGAGAGAAATGTGTCCAGATATCCGGTGGCCTCCTCAATATCCCTCATGTCGTACGCGGTGCTGGCAAGGGCGTAGAGAAGATGTCCAGAGGGGTATTCCCCCCACCAGTAACCCTTTTTTATTTCTTGAAGTTGAT
>CAZOHQ010000069.1:0-1608 GCA_964579455.1 uncultured Syntrophaceae bacterium
CTGATATCTTCCGTAATGGTTATCGCATCAGGACGGATATTATGAATCAGATTGGAGAAGCCCTGAATCAGCAGAAACGAAAAGCCGATGGCCATCAGCGTTTTGATGGGATAAACAGGCGGCGCCCAGCTGGTTGGATTGAGCTCTCCTTGCATAATAGCGCTAAGCGCGTATTTCCAGGATGCGATGGTCATTAATATCATTGCCGGCATAAAGAAGACCAGATTGGTCAGGATGCCGATTACGCTCTGAGGTTTGATCGGCAAAAGGGTTGTGAAGACGTCCACCTTTACGTGGCCACCAAGGATATCGCAGTAAGCGAGCCCCAGTATAAAATGAATGCCGTACAGAAACGTGGTGGCTTCAAAACCCCAGATAGTGGGAGCGTTAAAGATATATCGCATGACCACCTCGAAGAACACAACGAAGAGCAGTGGCAACGCCAGTAGGGCACTTAGCTGACCCTGCCTGATATTAAAAGTATCGATTGCGTTGGATATTTTATCTAACATGCCTTTGTTCCTTTCACAGGGCATTGTGTGCCCGACCGGGATAATAGGGTGAAGATCCGCACCGCTAATGGTGCGGATCTTCATCCTATTGTATCAAGGCTACAAATAGCAATCCGCACTATTCGTTGGTTCGGCCGTTGATATACATTTCATAGGGCCATGGGGTCACACCCGAACGGGCATCGCGCCAGTCGGCAAACTCCGCTATAAATGCTTCCTGAGAATCCAGCGCCTTTTTGACATCAGGGTGCTTTTCTTTCAGGCCATCCAAGTATGCTTTGGCAGTTTTACGGAAGTTAATCCGCGTTTCCTGATCCATTTTTACAAATTCAATCTTTTCCTTAAACGTTTTGATGGCTTTTGCGTTCAGACCATTGATCCAGTTGTAGGACCACAACTGGGTTTCTTTGGCGCAGATGTTGACGATCCATTTCAAGTCATCCGGAAGTTTGTTCCAGGCATCCTGATTGATGATGATATCGCATTGAAAACCAGGCTGGTGAACGCCAGGCTGAATGGAGTATTTGGTAATCTCATCAAACCCCATGGGGTAATTGATGGCGGGTGTCGAATATTCTGCTGCATCGATAACACCACGTTCCAGCGCGAGGTACACTTCGCCGCCGGGCAGGGGGCTGACAGACGCACCCAGCTCATTCATGATGTCCATATACCAGCCGGGGGTACGAACCCGCATTCCCTGGAAATCGCTCATTTTCGTTGCGCGTTTGTTCGAAAACAACCCCATTTCCTGACCGGTCTGGCCCGCGGGCAGCGCGTATATGTTATATGGCTTGTATAGCTCCTGGAGCATTTCGAGCCCCCCTCTTTCATAGAGCCAGATGTTATACCCTTCACCATCCAACCCGAACGGGACTGACGCGAAAGCCACGAATGCCTCATTTTTCCCTTTCCAGTAAAGCGGCGAAGAGTGCGCGATCTGTGCTGAGCCTTTGGAGATCGCGTCGAACACCTGGTTTGCCGGAATCAGTTCACCAGCAGAAAATGGCTTGATATTCAGCCTTCCGGCGGACGCCAGGCGGACGCTGTCGCAGAAATGCACAGCCATATCGTAAAACAGCAGTCCCTTGCTCCA
>CAZOHQ010000069.1:1708-3122 GCA_964579455.1 uncultured Syntrophaceae bacterium
CCGGTTATGAAACTCTCTCCGATACAACCAAAGCGAATCTCCGATCAGGTCTTTGATCAGATCCGGAAGCATATCCTCCGCGGCAAACTGAATCCGGGTGAGCGGATAATGTCGGAACGGGAACTTGCCGCGGCCTTCAACGTCAGCCGCACTTCGGTACGGGAGGCGATCAACAGGCTCACAGCTATGGGGTTCCTCGAACAGAAGCAGGGACGTGGTACCTTTGTCTGCCTCCCCGCACCCGAGGAAAAGAATGCGCTCGTTGTGGCAATGAAAGGGGAAACTCTGTCCATCGAAGATCTGCTTGAGGTACGACTGGGGCTTGAATGTAACGCAACCTACTTCGCCGCTGAGAGGGCAACCGAAAAAGACATTTACCTCATGGAGCAGAGCATAGCGACACTGAAAAAATCAACCGCAGAGGGAATAACGAATGCGGAGGCAGATGTGTCATTCCACATGGCAATCGCATATGCAACGAGGAACTTGCTCCATATCCAGATCATGAGGGATTTATACGAATATCTTTCGGTTAGCATTGAGGAATATCAGTACCATCGGCTCGAAGCTTCCACCAAAATGGCAGAGATTGCCCAAGACCACGCCCAGATTGCTGCTCTGATAAAAGAGCACGATCGGGAAGGTGCGTTTCAAGCCATGTTCAGTCACCTCAGCTTTGCCCTGGATTTTGTCAAGGACAAAAAGACGGGCATTGCATAGCACCCATAGCTACCGACCAGTACCTTTAGAAGGCCATGCCGTGGCGCCCCGTGGCTTCTTCGTAGAGATCCCCGCCCTTTGTATCATTTATGACTATCAGCGGAAAATCCTCTATCTCCAGTCGCATGATTGCCTCGGGTCCGAGGTCCTCGTAGGCGATAACCTCTGCCCTTGTTATGCATGCGGACATCAGGGCGGCAATTCCTCCCATGGCTCCGAAATAAACGGACGTATACTTCATAATGGCAGCCCTGACCTCGGCAGATCGTTTTCCCTTGCCGATCATTCCTCTGAGTCCTGACCGCATTAGATCGGGGGCGTATTCATCCATCCGATAGCTTGTGGTCGGACCTATGGACCCTATAATCCGGCCTGGCCCTGGAGGCGTGGGGGCAGCGTAGAAGATCGTTTCTCCGTCGAGTTTCACGGGAAGATCCCTTCCTTCGGCTATCAGCTTGAAGAGTCTCTTGTGCGCCGTATCCCTGCCGGTGATGATACTTCCGCTCAGGAGCACCCTGTCACCGGTACGCAGTTCTTCACAGATATCGCTCGTGATGGGCGTATGAATTTTTATCGGATTCTTCATTCGTATCTCAGATTGTCGCCTCTCTATGGCGCGCAACGTGGCACTGGATATTGACCGTCACCGGAAGGCTGGCGATATGACAGGGCATCATCTCCACATGCACGGCGA
>CAZOHQ010000069.1:3222-8304 GCA_964579455.1 uncultured Syntrophaceae bacterium
ACGATATGTTTTTTTATGCCTTCGAGACCTGACGACGGGAGCAGCATAACGGAGCTGCTCATATTCTCGCTCCCGCCCCCCTTCGGCATGGCAATAATACGTATCCTGTCCCCCTCCACTATGTCTGTGTGGATAACCGCGGGTGTATTGTCACCGGTGTTTGCCCTCGTGATCGGGTCGCAGACGGATTTTCTCAGGAAACCATCGATGTATGCCCTTCGAACACCCTCCTGAACGGCTTCGTTAAAATCGCCCCCTGTCACATGAACATCCTGCCCCACCTCCACAAACAAAACCGCAAGGCCTGTGTCCTGGCAGAGGGGAAGCGAATCATCCTTCGCGACCTTCGCGTTCTCAAGGATCTTTTCAAGGGCATATTTCCCAAGCTCTGTGTCTTCCGATTGTGCGGCCTTGCGTATGACGGACAGAACATCTTCCCCGAGATCAGTATTTGCCTTGATGAAGAGGTCTTTGACCGTATCAGTGATAATGGCACAAGGTATCTCTCTGATGGTATTCATGAGGCGGCCCTACATCCCCCGGCGGAACTCGATGGCCTTTGTCATGGTCATCCTGTCCACATATTTCAGATCGCCCCCGATCGGAATGCCGAAGGCTATCCTGGTGATCTTGACATCTTTCCCCTGCAGGAGTTTTGTAATGAGGAGTGCTGTCGATTCCCCCTGAACGCTGGGGTTGGTAGCCAGGATTACTTCCTTGATGCTGCCGGCGGATATCCTGTCCAGAAATTCCCGGAGCCTCAGGGATTCGGGGCCAATGCCGTCACCGGGCGAAAGCACACCATGAAGCACGTGGTATATGCCTCGGAATCCGCCGCTTTCTTCTATGGCTACAAGGGAATCGGGATCTTCAACCACGCATATGACATCCCTGTCTCTCGTGGGATCGCCACATATTTCACAGATATCGCTTTCGGTGAGATTGAAGCAGATGGAGCAGAACCGGATCTTTTTCTTGACTTCCATAATGCTTTCGGCAAGCCTGGCAGCATCTCTCTCGGAAGAATACAAGAGAAACGTAGCCAGCCGCGTGGCCGTTTTCTCACCTATTCCGGGAAACCTGGACAACTCTTTTATGAGACGCCGGATAGGAGGCGCGTAACCTGTCATGTTTTGGAACCTTTCATTGTAACACCTTCAGGATCATTATTATCGACGCGAGGAGTAACATGAGGTGGCAATCTAAAGCGAGGTCCACGAGTTTTTAACGCGAAACTCAAGACCCAAAACTCGCAACCGGACTACGCCAGGCCGGGAATGTTGAGACCGCCTGTTATCTTTGCCATTTCCTCCTGGGCCATTTCCTGCGCCTTGCGGACCCCTTCATTCACCGCCGCCACGACAAGATCCTGCAGCATCCCGATATCTTCCGGATCGACCACATCCTTTTCGATCTTCAGAGATACAAGCTCATGTTTTCCGTTGAGTATGGCGGTTACCATTCCTCCACCGGATGTCGCCTCCACCGTTTTGGCCTCCAGCTCCTCTTGCACGCGCATCATCTTCGCCTGCATCTGCTGGGCCTGTTTCATTATTTTCCCCATGTTATTTGCCAATTTCATTACCTCCTTGGGCCATTTATTCTGACATCCACTATTTCAGCGCCTTCAAATACATCCATGACCTTCTGCACAAGCGGATGCTGCAACGCCTCGTTTTTGGCGTTGTTTACAGCACCCGCGGCGCCTGATCCCTTACCCCCGGAATTATGAGTGTCTTTTTCCAGCAGCTTGATTTCTATCGTCGTATTATTCCCGAGGAACTCTCCCGTTATCCGTGTCAGGAGGTCCATCTGCGGCGCACTTTGTATATCATCCAGAAAGATGTAATCTTTCGGAAATCCTATCGTGAGGCAATCACCCTCATAGCTCAGAAACGTTCCACTGCCAATCTTTGAGCTTAAGGGGGGATGTTTCTTTTTTATAAAACCCTTCAGATCTTTCCACAGGCTATCATCAGATCTCCTCTCGTATGCTCCGACGTCCGGATCGGGGTTGCTCCCGGTATCGACCGTCTGATCAGTACGATCCTGCCGCACTGTGCCGGTATCCACCGGCTGATCAGCTTCTTCCTGTTGCGTTGCGATGATATGCTGTCTGTCACTTCCGGCAAGCCTTTTTTCAAGACCTTCCATCCTTGAAATGATTTCATCAACGGGTATCAGTGGTTCAAGATACGCCATCTTGACCACGGCGTATTCAAAGTTTATACGTGGTTCCATGGTCCTGCGTATCTCATTCTCTTCTTCCATCAGTATGTCCAGGAGGCGCTGAATGGTACCCCTTGATGCCCCCTGTGCCAGTTTTTTCAGATCTCCTATCTCCTGATCGGGAAGATCGCTCAGTACAAGGCGCCCCTTGGAGGTGCTGTCTCCATCCGTTATCTTCACGGTAAGCAGATTCATGAAATGTCCCAGAAACATCTGATAAAAGTGCTTTATGTCCACGCCTGAATAGTAGGCCTCGTCAATGATTTTCAGGCATGCGCCGGCTTCTCTGGCAAGAAAAGCGCCGGAAAGCTCGAATATAAGGCGACTGTCCGTAAGATCGAGGAGCTCTTCCACATCGCCGTCTTTGATCTCCTTTCCGGCGTACGAGATAACCTGATCGAAGATGCTCTGTGCATCCCGCAGACTTCCTTCACCTTCCCGGGCGATCCAGGACAGACCTGCATCGCTTATGTTGATCCCTTCTTCCTTTGCTATGTGTCCCAGGTTATCCGCTATCTGTTTAACGGATATTCTCTTAAAGTCAAAGTGCTGACATCGGGAAAGGATGGTGGCAGGAACCTTATATATCTCTGTTGTGGCAAATACAAAAACGACGTGCGGGGGGGGCTCTTCCAGGGTCTTGAGGAGGGCGTTGAAGGCCGGAGTGGTCAGCATGTGGACCTCGTCAATAATATATATCTTGTAGCGCGAGGAAACCGGGGAAAACTTGATATTTTCCCGAAGTTCCCGTATCTCATCTATCCCCCTGTTGGATGCTCCGTCTATCTCGCGCACATCCAGAGACACACCTTCTGTAATCTCTCTGCAGTTCGGACACTGATTGCACGGCTTATCTGTCGGCCCCTTTTCACAGTTGAGCGCCTTAGCCAGTATACGCGCCACCGATGTCTTGCCTGTTCCCCTGGTGCCACTGAAGATATAGGCATGAGCTATACGATCAAGATTGACGGCATTTCTGAGTGTCTTGACGACGTGATCCTGTCCTACAACGTCTTCAAATACCTGGGGTCTCCATTTTCTTGCAAGGACAAGATATTCCATGGGCGAGCCTATTGTGGATGGACACAAAACAACAAAAAGCTGACAGCCGGGGAACCCGTAGCAAACGCCAGAATTGCTGCCGCTGCTTCCTCCCGGATCTGACGGAGTTCACAATTCGTCGTTCCACGGGGCCCGGCTGTCATACTGTATGGCGGAGAGAGGGGGATTCGAACCCCCGGTACACCTTTGAGGGCATACACACGATTTCCAGTCGTGCTCCTTAAGCCACTCGGACATCTCTCCGCAAGGAATTATATTATGGCGGAGAGGGTGGGATTCGAACCCACGTGAGAGCTTGTGGCCCCCAAATCGATTTCGAGTCGATCCCGTTACGACCACTTCGGTACCCCTCCGCGTAAAAGCAGACTATCCATACGTCTTTACTGAACTCGCCTTCATATCCTCTTTTCCCGGAAAAATCTACTCAAAATTTCACCACACTTTTCCTGAAGTACCCCGCCTGTTATTTCAACAAAATGATTGAGCTTTCTATCATGAAGCATATCATACAGTGAAATGGCCCCTCCCTTGGGATCTGTGGCACCGAATACAAGTCTCGCTATTCTCGCGTGAATGATTGCCCCCGCACACATTGGGCAGGGCTCAATGGTCACATACAGAGTGGTCCCGTGAAGCCGGTAATTCTCTGTTCTGTCTGCGGCCTCCCGGATAGCAAGTATTTCCGCATGTGCGGTCGGATCGTTCATCAGGATCGGACGGTTATGAGTCTTTGCAAGCACTCTGCCACCCATGGTGATTACCGCGCCTACGGGAACCTCTCCCGATTCGAGGGCGGACTCGGCCTCACCAAGGGCCATTCTCATAAAATACTCATCGCCTTGCATTTAAAAATAATATCATAGTAAACAGAAAAAGGGAAATTCGCAGACGAAGATCTTCACTCTTTCAAAAAGATGGAAACTTAATTGAAAGTACCGTATATAACTACCCTGAACGGTAAAAGACATGATTCCAAAAAAGATTTTTGTAATAGCTATAGTACTCTCCCTTGCGGTTCATGTTGTTCTTCTGGCATTGTCCGGTTTCCTCAGAGGCCATGACGGCACAGACGAAGAAGATGTTTTTACCGTCAGCCTCGAGATACGTCCGCACAAAACCGGCGAGATGCGCAACAATGAAAAGAAGACCTCTCCCGATTCAACGAAGAATGCCGGGCAATCCACCGGAAACAGCGCTGTAGATACGATAGATCTTGACAGTACGGATACGAAGTACTACCCGTATCTTCTTAAGATAAAAGAAAAAATAGACGAAAGATGGTCGTACCCCGAGGATGCATTCATCCGGGGGGAGGGAGGCACTACAGTAGTTGAATTTTCAATATTGGAACAAGGTATCCTTGCAGAATCCCGTGTCGTTATTGCATCAGGTCATGAATTGCTTGACACGGAATCACTGTCCGCGATAAGGTTCTCCGCTCCTTTCGCACCCTTTCCTGTGGAGTTCGGCCTGGCAAAGCTCAATATAGTGGCGAAATTCAGATATGCACTCGGAGATTGATAACCCTTCCGGCAGGTCCAGAGAGCGAAGTCCGGATGGCTTTGACTCCCTGCTCAGGCGTCAACATTATTCTGAATTTATACTGAATGAGAAGTAGGAGCTTGAGCCCCTGTGCGCAGGGGTAACAACTCACGATTTATGATTGAGGTGTAGTTGTCATTTCCAAAATAACTTCAAGGAATTGTACGTATGAACAATGAAAAAAAGATCATGATTTTTACCTGTGTCGCCCATTTTTTCACGCATTTTTACGAGCTGATATTCCCGGCG
>CAZOHQ010000070.1:0-3948 GCA_964579455.1 uncultured Syntrophaceae bacterium
TTATTAGTTTGATCTTTCTTGTTAGGCATAAATTGTTAGGCGGTTAGTATTAAGTCACGGTACTCAAGCTTTTCGTATCCGCCGGTGCCGGTGGTAACGACTGCCTTCATCGTTGTTTTACAGCCCTGTGGATCAAATCGATCTTGTGTTGAAACCCCTTCGTATTCAGATGCCATGCTTTTCCTCGCTGTCGTTCATCTTATCTATGCCCGGCCTCAGCTTAGTCCATGTTACCTATTAATTCAACCTGTTGCAGCTGACAGTCAGGTCCTGCGGAGAGAGTGCAAGGGCATGTTGCTATGGTGTGCCTAATCCCAGCTGGAAGGCATCGAGGGGGATGTCTGTTTTGCCTGAGGCAATAAGCTGGGCGATGAGATCGCCCGTGATGGGTGCAAGGGCGATGCCGTCACCTTCGTGGCCCGCCGCCATGATGAAGCCGTCCAGGCCCTCTACGAAGCCGAGGAAGGGGAGGCCGCTGGGCGTGTAGGGGCGCAGTCCCGCAAAGGTACGGATGATGTGTACCTCATTGAGCCGGGGAATCACCTGTGATGCCCGTGCCGCAATTGTCACAATTCCCTCGTTTGTCACGCTGCCGTCATAGCCGACAAATTCTCGAGTCGATCCAAGGACGAAGGTGCCGCTGGCCGTCTGTTCGATGGAGATCCCCTCTCCTGCCTTCTTTGCCAGGTCGGGATTGAACTTTGCCGCAATATATTTTGCCGAAAGAAAGATGGATGTGATGAGCCGGGGCAGCGCTTCGGTGACGAGAAGCTGGCCCCGTCTCGGCGTGATGGGGATTTCAAGGCCCACCATCCGGCCGATTTCCGGTGCAAAGGGGCCCGTCGCATTGACGACCAGTTCGGTTCTGATCTCTTCCGTCCCCGTTTTCACAGTCCATTCCCTGCCGCCGGTGCGAGTGATAGCAGTTACTTCTCTATCGGTGAATACCCGGGCACCCAGTTCCTTTGCCCTGTCGATGAAGGCAAAGGTGAGGAACATGGGATTGACCTGTGAATCCTGAGGCGAGTAGGTTGCCCCGATAATCTTTTCCGAGAGGGCCGGTTCCCGCTTCCGTGCCTCGTGATTGTCGAGGAGGGTCACGTCGAGTCCGATCATCTGCTGTTCTTTCACATATTGTTCCATCGCAGGGAATTCTTCTTTACTTTCGATGATGACCATGCCGCCGCAGTTCTCATATTCGATGGGTGCGCCCAGTTCCGCCTCAAGTGTCTCGAATCGTTTTGCGCTTTCAAGGGCGAGTTCGAGATGGATTCCCGGTTTCTTTGACTGCATGAATACAAAGCCGTCACAGGAACCCGATGTAGCGGAACAGATACTCGAACGCTCGATGAGTACCGCTTCTATCCCCCGTTTTGCGAGATAATAGGCTATGGAAGCGCCGATGACACCGCCGCCGATGATGACTATGTCCGCTCTTTGGGGCAACAATTCTGTTCTCCTCCCAGTTCTTTTACCTTGATCGACCGGACGGGTGGCCGTGCCGTGGCAGGCATGATCTCTTCCAGAGGTCTTCCCGTATGCTGGGCGATAATCCGTGCCACTTGCGTACCGCAGGTTCGTCCCTGGCAGAGTCCCATCCCGGCGCGTGTCCTGCGCCGCACTTCATGGAGCGTCGTCGCCCCCCGGGCTATGGCCTCTTTTATCTCACCGAGACTTATCTCTTCACACCGGCAGATAAGCACTTCGTCATTGGGTTCGGTCATGTGAATCCTTCGTCTTTTGCGGTATCGTCATGCCCCGTACTTCCATGGCGAACTCTTCTGGAACGGCAATGGTGACAATGGGCGTATGATTATTCTTTTTTGGATTTCTTACAGAGAGCACAGTCCCGTTCGTCACGCTATCGCCCCTGCGATTGACGGCCTCGACCTCGTCCCCCACCTCAGGCAGGGGGAGATATTCGAAGGGAAAAGAAATCTCCGCTTTCCCTGCGGTTCTGATCGTATCGACGAGGAAAATGGCGAGTCCCGGGCAGGCGGCGAGACAGGTGCCGCAGCCGCAGCATTTTTCATTATCAAGAACGGGCAGATTCGTTATAGGCTCACCCACACTAATGGCACCATAGGGGCATACCTCTTCGCAGGGGTTGCAGGGTATCTCCTGAACGCATTCGATGACTGCCACGGCGCCCCGCTTCAGTCTTTCATCACTGGGGCATCCCGGTGTCCTTTTTAATTCCTCAAGCGTGACGTAGCCGCGCTTTTTTATTCCTTCAGCCGGCATGGATAATTTCCGGTCCCTTCATGAATGGTTCTTTCATTTCCCTGCGCAGTTTCCCGAAGGGTCCCTCTCTGAGCGAGGCAAGGCGTGTACGGATCTCGGCTTTCAGTGTTTCAGCCTCGTTGTCTGCGATCAAGCCGAGTGACCGGGCCGCCGCGATCCCGGCGAGGCGTCCCTCTTCCATGGCCGTACTGGCCTCTTCGATCCCCGAGATATCTCCCGCAATGTAGATATTCTCTTTGCTTGTTCGCATGTCCCAGTTGTGTACGGGAACATGACCGCCCAGGGCGGGGACATAGGTAAATCGGCATCCAGCCATGCGCGCCAGTTCCGTGAGAGGAGTCAGCCCCACGCTGAGACAGATCGTGTCTGCCGGAATATGCTTTTCCGTTCCTTCTATGGGATTCCACCTTTCATCGAGTGCCACCAGTTCAGCGCCCTCCACATGATCATTCCCGAGGGCCCTTTTTACCGTGTGGGATGTATAGATGGGAGTGCCCGTACGGCTTATCTTCGCCGCGTGGACTCCATAGCCGCCGATGGATGGAGCTGCCTCTACAATAGCCGCCACCTGGGCACCGGCCTGCATGGCCTGGTAGGAGACGATGAGCCCCACATTGCCCGATCCGACCATAAGAATGCGTTTCCCGGGGAGGACGCGATGGACGTTTATCATGGTCTGCAGGGCCCCCGCGCCCATGACGCCGGGGAGCGTCCAGCCGGGAAAAGAGAGGGCGTTCTCGCTGGCCCCCGCCGCCAGTATGATCTGTTCGGCTTTCAGCGTCCATGCGCGGCCCCTGCTCATAAGACCGATTGTGTTGTCGGCGAAGATTCCATAGGCGACGGTGTCCAGTAGCGTGGTAACGCCGAGGCGCTCGCATTCTTCCAGTAGATTTTCCGCTATCGTGATGCCGCGCACCCCTGCATGGTGCGCCCGGGAGCCGAAAAACTTGTGTATCTGCTTGAAGAGCTGTCCCCCCGGTTTCTTGTTTTCATCGATGAGGACCGCCTCGCCACCCGCCTGTGCCACTTCTATGGCCGCCGCCAGTCCTGCCGGTCCCGCTCCTATTATGGCTACTCCCGTCTCTTCCATCCTACTTCCACTCCCCCGATCCTGTCTGTGTCTCTATGACCATGCCGTTTTCGACGAGGGTAATACAGGTGCGGACGTTGGGTATGCCGTTTACATTCATGACGCAGTCGGTGCATCTCCCGATGGCGCAGAAGATACCTCGCGGTTTCTCATATCTTCTGGTGAAACGAAAATATCGCTTTCCCGCGGCGATCAGTGCGGCGGCGATTACTTCGCCCTCGTAGGCTGTGATTTCTTTGCCATCTACAATGATGGTAATTTTTTTTCGTTTTTCTTCTTTCCCCAGGATGGGGTGGTCGATGATGCGCATTGCTACATAAATCCCTTGAATTCCCGGCGCACTACTGCGTGATATACCAAAGTTGTCAGTGTGTATATATCGAAGACAGGAAGGCCTGTCGCCTCCTGCAGGGCTTCGGAATAGGGGGGCATATTGGTACATTCCATAACAATAGCTCCTACCTCGGGATGTTCTTCCACCATATTCCGGCCGCAGGCGATCATCTCATCCTGCATACGTTCTACGTTCAGTGTTTCACGGTCTCCCACGATTGTCGGTGTGAATTCGGGGTAACCTTCCATGCCGTATATAACCGCCGGTATCTTTTCGGCAC
>CAZOHQ010000070.1:3958-8303 GCA_964579455.1 uncultured Syntrophaceae bacterium
CCTTCTGGGAGTGTGTAAACAGTGGTTGGTACTTCGATTGCCGGTATGAATTCAGGGTATCCCTCCATGCCGTATATAACCGTCGGTATCCTGTTGGCGCCCACCCCGGCAAGATGGTCTTCCGTCAGGGCATCGGCATTTACTGTGATGATGCCCACCTTCTGCCCTTTCTTCAGCATGGGATAAACGAGGGGCACCTGCATAAGACTGGAGGTAAAAACGGGGATGGAGACGCTGTTGCTCAGGTCCTCCTGAAAGGGAGCGAGAAAACCGCAGCCCGTGGTGATTGCCCTGACGCCTTCCGCTTCCAGGTCCCGCGCGGCATCGATGAAATACTGAAGCCCTTCAGATCTCTCCCGCCGGACAGCCATGGCGGGACTGATCCCCCGGACGATCTTGTAGGCGACGGGGAAGTCCCATGTCGTCGCATTTCCGATGTCCCCGGGGATGCGTGGAAATCGCGTCTCCAGCATGATTATGCCGATCGCCTGACCGTACAGTTTTTTTCCGCCTTTTACGAATGTCGTCATTGTTTTATTTCTTCCTCATTCAATCGCTTCGACGGGCGACGCGTTCTTTGATTGTTTCCTCCGGTGAAGGGTAATCAGCAGTATAAAAACTCCAAGAGAAAGAAAACCCAAGAGCTTAACGGCCGTTAGATTAATAATCTCTCCATATGAGCAGAGTGTGAAGAGTCCGAAGGCGATGGCAACGATACCTATCCTTTCCACCGTGTTCAGTGCCCGATGCAGATACCCGCTCATGCCTGCCGATAAGAGGATGACTGCCATGAGGAGTATAATAACCACGACAGCGATCTCGCCGAAAGATCCCCGCATAAGAAGTGCCTGGTTATGGACAAATACATAGGGAATGACAAATCCTATCAATGCCAGTTTAAAGGCCTCAAAACCAGTATGAAGCGGCCGTGACCCGGCAATGGCCGCCCCGCAGTAGGCGGCGATACACACAGGCGGCGTGACACCTGCCAGAATCGCAAAATAAAAGACAAAAAGGTGTGCCGATAATAAATCGACACCGATTGACTGAAGGGCAGGTCCACCGATGGTTACGGCAATAATATAGGCAGGCGTGCAGGGGAGACCCATGCCCAGGATCAGTGATGTAATCATAATCAGTATCAGCGCAGGCATCATGAAGCCGCCCGACCAACTGCCGATGACTGAGGCGATTCCCAGGGCGAGGCCCGTGTTGGTCACAATGCTCACCACCATATCGGCGCCTGCACAGGCTATGGCAATCATGATCATGTTTTTTCCACTCAGGTGGAGAGTGTCAAACAGTCTGCACGGCGTCATGCGTGTCCCCTTGCGCACAAAACTGAGAACGAAGGTAATGATAATGGCCGCACTGGCGGCAGCGAAGGGTGAGTATCCCGAAACGAGAAAGTATACCAGGGCAACTAAGGGTATCAGTAGACACAAGTCCTTGAGCAGGTCTTTCCAGGTGGGAGCATTTTTGCGGTCCAAGCCGGTGATATTTCTCTTCAGCGCCTGAAAGTGGACCCTGAAACCGATGCTCAGATAATAAAAAATAGCGCCCAGTGTTGCCGCTACGATAATCTTCAGGTAGGCGATCCCCGTAATTTCCGACATGACGAAGGCCCCCACGCCCATGACAGGGGGCATGAGCATACCGCCCGTCGATGCCGCCGCCTCGACGGCACCGGCAAACTGGGCCTTGTATCCTATTTTCTTCATCATCGGGATGGTAAATGTCCCCGTGGCATACACATTGGCCGCTGCCACGCCACTGATGGAACCGAAAAGCCCGCTGCTGATAACGGCAATCTTTGCCGGTCCCCCGGCACTGGTTCCCGCCAGACGGCGAGCGAGATTGGTGAAGAATTCGCCCGTCCTCGTGTTTTCCATGAAGGCTCCGAAAATAACAAAGAGTGCCACAAAGGTTGCCGACACTCCCGTGATAGACCCATAGATGCCCGACGACGATGTGAGGTACTGCATCTCTATGAGATGTTGGAGGGGGGGCAGTTTGTTGAAAAGCACGCCGGGGAGATAGGGTGCCGCAAACATATAGGCAAAGAAGGTGATGATCAGTATGGCCATTGCAGGCACCACTGCCCGTCGTATCGCCTCCAAGAGGAGCAGAATGTTGATGAGGCCCAGCACGATTTCCGTTGTAGTCAGGGCGTCGATAAATTCGAGGCGCATATTGAGTGGATCGTTGTAGATAATGAGGTAGATGGGTGGCAGTAACGCCAGCAGGGCCAGCACGATGTCGAGTGTGGTGACGCGGTCTGTGGGGGATTTCTTCGTTGCAGGGAAGAGAATAAATGCGGCCGGTACGAGGAACAGCAGGTGTATCCCCCGCTGGATGCGTGGCTGCATGATTCCGAAAAAGGCGGTATACAGCTGGAATGACGAGATGATTGCCAGCCATACGCCCAGGAACCAGTTGAACCGGTCACTCAATTGTCGCATATAAGATTCCTAAACCGGCACAGCCGGATAATGTACAAGCATCTACCATATTTTGCGGAAGGTTGTCATGCAGAATGCCCTGTCACTCGAATTATATTCCGAAAATCGGCACTATCCCCTAACCCAGATAAAGGGGATAAGTGCGCTAACGAATTTGCTAAAAAGCCGTACACTGCGGCTCGCCCTTCAAGGGATGACCGCAGCCCCGGCTCGATATAATGCACGTCCTCAAATATCATCTATTTCATGTAACCAGCTTCTTTGTAATACCGTGCCGCACCGGGATGCAGCAGCGGAACCACATTGGCCCACCCATCTTTCGCTACAAAGAACTTGTTGGCTGGGTTTATCTTGTAGAGTTCCTCGACATTCTCGCAGATGATCTTGATGATGGCATAGGCCACATCTTCGGGAACGTCTTTGTTTATCAGTAATTCGCCTGCCGATACCACTGTGGGCACATCCTTGTCAAGACCCTTGTAGGTCCCGGCAGGTATTATGTGGCGGCCCGATTCGCGTGACAGCGTTCCGATTTCCTTGTTGCAGAAATCAATGGCTTTGTCTGAAAGGGAGAGGACTGTCATATCGCGTGACACTGCCATTTGAGTCACCGCCGCTGCGGGAATAGAGAGATGGGTAAAGACGAAATCAACATGCCGGTCCTGATAGAGACTCACCATATCGGCGTAAACGGCATTGAACACCTTCCCACCCGCCTTCGTGATTGCATCAAGGGAAACACCGTAAAATCCGAGTATCGTTTCAACCATAGGCAGATCGGATGTCCCTTTCATGGGCGCCCCTACCTTGATTTTTTTTCCGTCCTTGATCATTTTTGCCAGTTCACCGACAGAGCTTATGCCCATGTCCTTGGCCGCAATGAAGTGGATGTCATAGATACCGAAGACTCCTCCCAGAGAACGAAGATCGGGATATGCCTTTTTAAAGATCGGCGCCTTCCCTTTGATGGCCATCTTGTCAATGAAGGTTATTCCCCACCCGAGATCATTTGCACTCGTCGCTACCCGAATGGGATTGGCGACACCGGCGCCGGGAACCACTTTTACGGTAATTTTGGGTTCATTTTTGTTTATGATCTGAGCAATTCCACCGGCCTGGACATACCAGCCGCCACCTACGCCGCCGGCGACCCATGAGAGCGTAATGGACTTGATCTCTTTGGCTGCGGCAGACCCGCTAAACATAAAAACAGAAAAAAGACAGAAAGCAATAACGATAAAAGTTGTGATACATTTTCTCATTTGACTACCTCCTTGTTAATTTGTGAATCCCACGATCTAATGAAATCCAAATAATAAGATTTTATCCTGAAGTAAGTTACCAACGTCATCCCCGTTTGTCTCCTTCACAATCTTACAGGCCGCATCGGGCAGTCTCTCCATAGGCAGACGCACAAGGACCCTGTATTGATATATTCCAATCAAGTTGCCCTTTTATTGATTCCCCATAAATAGTTGGTGATGAAAAGAGGCCCCACGGGGCAAAAACAGGAATGCGGTGTCGAGGATCTCTGTGCAGCATGAAACTGTATGTCAAGAAATACCTTCATAACAAAGGGATGTGCTGTCAGGCGTTTCGCTGTAAAACCCCTGTGCGTCAAAGGGGGTACGTTCGCCAACCTTTACATTATTTTAACGCGACGATAGTGCGATTCACTTCTGTGCATAGTGGATCTTTTAGAGCGGAGGCAGTATAGAGGCAAAAAGGTGTCATGTCAATGATATATTGATTTTGTGTTAATTTATCAAAGGCCAGTTCTTTAAGAATGGCAGGTTGTTATGCATTTTTCGTACAGGGCTTGATCTCCAATCTGGTAGGAAGTGGCCTTTAGGGCCACCCCCTCCCAACAGAACGGCTCGTAC
>CAZOHQ010000071.1:0-8255 GCA_964579455.1 uncultured Syntrophaceae bacterium
ATTGATCAGGTATGAGCTGGGATAGGCATGCTTCTCATCCACGGGAAGCTGCTGCGTCAGGCCGAGGGCTCTTCCCCTTGGAATGATGGTAACCTTGTGTATCGGGTCGGTCCCCGGAATCAGCCTGGCCACCAGGGCATGGCCGCCTTCATGGTACGCGGTGTTGCTCTTCTCCTCATCGCTTATGACCATGCTCCTTCTTTCCACACCCATAAGCACCTTGTCCTTGGCGTATTCCAGATCGGACAGGGAAACCTTGTCTTTATTCGATCGTGCCGCATAAAGAGCCGCTTCATTAATCAGATTCTCTATGTCAGCGCCGGAAAAACCCGGCGTTCCCCTGGCAACGACAGAAAGGTCTACATCAGGTTCAAGAGGAACCTTTTTGACATGTACCTCGAATATCTTCTCCCTTCCCTTGACATCCGGGAGCGGCACCACCACCTGCCGGTCAAACCGTCCGGGCCTCAAAAGAGCTGGATCAAGCACATCCGGGCGGTTGGTGGCCGACATGATAATAACGCCTTCATTGGATTCGAATCCATCCATCTCCACGAGCATCTGATTCAGGGTCTGTTCCCTCTCATCATGCCCGCCTCCGAGTCCCGCACCCCTCTGCCTTCCAACAGCGTCGAGCTCGTCAATGAAGATGATACAGGGCGCGTTCTTCTTCCCCTGATTAAAAAGATCTCTCACGCGTGACGCACCGACACCCACGAACATCTCCACGAAATCGGAACCGCTGATACTCAGGAAGGGAACCCCCGCCTCGCCGGCAATCGCCCGCGCGAGAAGCGTCTTGCCCGTGCCCGGCTGTCCAACGAGAAGCACCCCCTTGGGTATTCTTCCTCCCAGTTTTGTGAACCTTCTGGGGTCTCTGAGAAATTCAACAACCTCTTCCAACTCTTCTTTGGCTTCATCAACGCCCGCCACATCGGCAAAGGTGGTTTTCTGAGACTTGTCGGTCATCAGTTTGGCCCTGCTTTTTCCGAAGGACATTGCCTTGCCCCCACCCGCCTGCATCTGTTTCATGAAGAAGATCCAGACACCGACAAGCAGTAATATGGGGAGCCATGATATAATAATGGTCATATACCAGGAAGACCCCTCATCGGGCTTGGCTGAAATTCTCACCCCTTTTTTCTGCAGAAGAGAAATCAAAGTAGGATCCTGAGGAGCATATAACTTAAATATTTTACCATCGGAGAGCCTGCCTTCTATATTCTCGCCCTGAATGGTAACATCCGTAACCTGTCCCTTATCAAGATAAGCGATAAAATCACTGTATACAATCTCTTCCTTTTTAGTATGAGGCTGGTTGAACATCTGAAAGAGAAAAACAAACACAAGACTTATCACGATCCAGAGGGCAATATTTTTTTGTAATTGATTCACTTTTAACTCCCTGTTAAAAAATTTGGATTTTTCCTATCAAATAATTTTCGCTTTTACCATCTTTTCCGTCATATTGGTAATCCTGACCCTGTCGCTCAACCTCAGGTCCGGCACCCACAATACCGATTTCCGATCAACCAGGAGAAAAATCGCTTTTCTGCCGGCTTTTGGAATCTTTTCATCTATCAAAAGTTCCGATATCTTCTTTGTTCCCTTCATCCCCAGGGGCTGTATCCTGTCGCCTGCCCTGAGGTTCCTCACAACAAGCGGGAAAGAGATGGAATTGTAATCCATAAAGACAGCGTTGTCTGAGTGGATATCCCCCTCCCCCGCATCAATCACTTCGAAAACAATCTTTCCACCTGTCTCAACAATGCTTACACTCCCCGGGATCTCCACTGTGTATGAAAAGTCGCTTTTTTCTCCCCCGTTCGGAGAATGGCTTTTCGGAATACGTGATACCCTGCCTTTTTTCTGTGAAATAATCAGAATATCATATTCCCGCTGGGCCCTGAGATTAAACGGAAGATCCACGGAGGCGCTCGGGCTCAAGCCCTCAATCAGGTCCGTCACTGATTTTACATGGAGATAACCGATCCCGTTCCCTGCCGGAGAACGATCTTCAAGAACAGTCTTTATAAGCCTCCATCGCAAAGCCGGATGCAGTTGTTGCAGTTTACGAATATCTATCCTTACGGTATCCCTCTCAATTTTCCAATCCGAAATAACCTCTTGAACCGACCCCCTGATAAAATCGTCTTCAAGCCTGAGTATGTCGGCCGTACGGCTGACATTTTCTTCCAGCCTTACATTGTAAGACGCCTTCAACTCCGGCACCAGTATATTCCGTATCCTGTTTCTCAGGTGTATGTCATCAGCGTTCGAGCTGTCTGTCACAAACCGTATATTTCGTTCCTCCAGAAAGGAGAGTATTTCCTCCCTCGTTGAATCTATAAGAGGCCGGATATATATTCCGTCCCGCACAGGCAGAAACCCCTTCAGGCCTTCGAGTCCGCTTCCCCTCAGAAACCTCATGATTACCGTTTCCGCCTGATCATTGAGGTTATGGCCCAAGGCGATTTTATTCAATCCGTGTTTTTGCGACATTCTCTCAAAGAACGCATATCTTTCTTCTCTGCAGATATCTTCAAGAGATCCTGTCCTTTTCTCTCTCAATTCCGGAATGGAAATCTTCTCAGAGTCAGCGGGTATACCCATTGAGCCAGCCAGTTCAATGACAAAGGCCTCATCCCTGTCAGATTCTTCTCCTCTAATTCCATGGTTCAGGTGCAGTACAAACAGCGTAAGATCATAATCCTCCGCAAGCATTGCCAGCTCCTGCAGGAGGGCAACGGAGTCCGCTCCTCCGGACACGGCAACACCCACCCTGTCACCCGGATTCAGCATGGAGTACTTCTCGATCGCCTTTCTCACCTTAAGCATGGGCGCGCACCTTACTCAAAGAGCCCTTTTAATTCAGATATATCCTCACAGCGGTAATCCGGTTCAAGGGAAAGAAGCCTGTCTCTATCCCCCAATCCGTTCAGCAGCGCGCAGCTCAATGTTCCGGTATTTTTCGCGAGCAGTATATCGTTTACCCCATCACCGATAACCACGGTATCTCTCTTCTCCACGCCATATTTTTTCAGGAGGGGAGTCAGAAGGCCGGGATTAGGTTTTCTGCGGACAACACTGTCCGCTCCTATGATATCTTCAAAATGCCCATCTATCCCCAATTCCTCCGCAATTCTTAGGGTATACTTGTAAAGTTTATTTGTAACAATCAGCTTTTTCCTGTCCTTAAAATGCTCCAGGATGTCCAGCACGCCCGGATAAAGATCCGTCGTGTCGAGAAGATGTTCGGCATAATGGACCTTGAAAATTCCCATAGCCTCGTCGAAGATATCTTGGTGGTTGTCGCCAAGTGACCGTTCGATAAGTTTTGCCACTCCATCGCCAACAAATCCTATGATGGTTTTCCGGTCAAGGAGAGGTATGCCAAGCTGCTTTAACGTGTGATTAACGGAATTCGCAAGGTCATCCCCGGAGTACACAAGCGTCCCGTCAAAGTCAAAGACCATCAGATCAATTTTTTTCATTTTTCTCCCGAAGAGTTCCTAAGCTGTTGAGCTCATCACGCAACAGCTTTTTTGTAACAATCGCTAAGTATCTTAAAAAAAAAGCCCAGGGTTCGAGTTACAACCCTTAAGCATTATAACCTGATTTAAAACTTAGTATAGTAACTCTCCCGATAATTACAAGGGATAAAAAGGTGAAAATTCGGGAAATAACACGTTGACAATCTCTTTCCCTGTGTGATACGTGTTCCCAAAACCGCTTGGATCCGAAAGCGATGGACCGAGACGGAATGGCCAAAAGCAGAAATTTGAAATAATATATCCGAAGGGGCCTTTCCGACATCAGTCTGAAAGGTCCCTTTTTTATTATATGAAAGACACAATTGCAATAATAGGACTCGGCAAGGTAGGCACTGCGGTAGGCTATCTCCTGCGGCGGTCCGGGTACGAGATAACCGCGATCGCAGACCAATCAGCAGCCGCTCTGAAGAACGGAATCGAATACACAGGAGGAAGGGCATGCAGCGACCCCATACAGGCCTCGTTGTTGGCAGACACCGTATTCATTACGACAACGGATGACTTCATCGAACCTGTATGTAATGAAATATCAGAAGGGGGAGGAGTCGGTCCCGGTAAAAAGGTTGTCCACATGAGTGGAGCCGGGGGTCTTGCCCTTCTGGAATCAGCACGCAGATTCGGAGCATGCATAGCAAGTATTCACCCGCTCCAGTCCTTTGTAGACATAGATGGTGTCATTGAAAATATACCGGGGAGCACCTTCAGCATAACCGCCGAAGGAGAGATAAAGGACTGGGCAATACGCGTGGTAAGAGATCTGGGAGGTATGCCCTTTTTTGTGTCGGAAGAGAATAAACCGCTGTACCACGCGGCGGCCTGTATGGCATCAAACTATCTTGTTACTCTCATGAATATGGTGGAAGGCGTCTATCGGCACCTGGGAATCGATGCCGATGAGGCAGTCAGAGCGTTCTGGCCCCTCGTCAGAGGGACCATGAAAAATATGGAAGACCGGGGGACTGAAAAATCGCTGACCGGACCCATCGCGCGTGGCGACATCGGAACAATCCGCAGGCATCTGAAAGTCCTCAAATACAAGATGCCCGCTCTCCTGAATGTGTACTGTGAAATGGGATTATTTACCGTGGAGATAGCGCTCAGAAACAATACCCTGTCCGAAGACAGGGCCGATGAAATAAAATCACTGTTGAAAGGAATTTCAAATGAGTAAACAAGGCAAGATAAACAAAATTACAACCTCCGTGGTACAGAAAATGAAAATGGATGGAGAAAAAATCTCGATGCTGACCGCTTACGACTATTCCACATCCGCGGCAATGGATGAGGCCGGGATCGACATCATCCTGGTAGGAGATTCCCTGGGTATGGTCGTGCTCGGCTATGACAGCACACTTCCCGTCACCATGGAGGATATGATCCACCACACAAGGGCGGTATCCCGCGCGGCAAAGCGAGCGATGGTCCTCGGAGACATGCCTTTTATGTCATACCAGATATCTACTGAAGAAGCGCTTCGCAACGCGGGCCGTCTCATGAAAGAAGCCGGTGCCCATGGTGTGAAACTCGAAGGAGGGGAAGAAGTAGCCGAAATTGTAATGAAAATAACGTCTTCGGGCATTCCCCTCATGGGGCACCTCGGCCTTACACCGCAATCGGTACATCAGCTTGGCGGGTACAAGGTTCAGGGCAAGGATGACAAGACCTCCAGAAAAATGATGGAAGATGCCAGGATACTGGAAGAGGCGGGTGCATTCTCCATCGTTCTGGAATGCGTCCCGGCCCAACTCGCGGGAGAAATCAGCAGGTCCCTGACGATACCAACAATAGGCATCGGAGCCGGTGTTGAGTGCGACGGCCAAGTGCTCGTTGTGAATGACATGCTCGGGATGTTTGAGAAGTTCACACCAAAATTTGTAAAAAAATATGCCACGTTGAATATAGACATACGCACTGCCATAGAGCAATACATCGACGAAGTCAAGGAGAGGAAATTCCCGGGAGAAGAACACTCGTTCTAAGTGATGGAGCACGATATGTCCGCTCGCAAGTCCTCAGAATTGTGTGAGCGAGCAAGAGCGACCGATATCTCTTGAAGTCTTCATACCTCATGATATTTCTTGACATATAACGGTAATGGGTCTAGTCAGTTAGCATGTTCATCCGGATTCTGAACGTGTTGTGTCATTCCTTTGAACGACTATAGCCAAGAGGGGGATTATGGTTCGTCTGTCTGAAGCCCTGTTTTTCAAAATGAAAGACAGGGCTTTTGTTTTTTAACGCGTCAATACGAGGGAGGCGGCGTATGGGAACTGACACTGTACTGATACGAAACGGGTCGATCATCGACGGGACGGGAGCACCGGCCTTCAAAGGTCACGTATTGATTGACGGTGATGTGATACGGGCCGTTTTCAAAGAGAACGGGGAACAGCCAACTGCCGATGCAGTCATTGACGCAACTGATTGCGTTATAGCTCCCGGCTTTATCGATATGCATTCACACGCAGACTGGCTGATGCCGAGCGATGGACACCCTCAATTGACACAGTGCCTCCTCGAACAAGGAATTACGACCGTTGTAGGGGGTAACTGCGGCTTCTCCCCGGCTCCTATTACCGAGGAGTCTGTACGGCTTTTGCGTGAATCTCCCCTGCAATCAATTATGAGTCTTCCGCTTGATTTCAAGTGGCGGTCAATGGCGGAGTTTCTCGACCGCCTATCGAGCACTGAACCCGTATTGAATATCATGCAACTGGTGGGCCATTCGACGGTGCGGTTCGCTTTGTCGGATACCGTGCGCGGCACGATGAAACCCGATGAATTAACCCGGTGTCTTGATGCGGTCAGACAATCTTTTGACGAGGGAGCGTGTGGACTGAGCTTCGGTCTGGGATATGACCAGGGAATGTATTCCCCGCTTGAAGAGATTGAAGCATTCTGTTCGGTTGCTGCGGATGCGGGGAAAACGGTAACGGTTCACCTGAAAGCGCTCAGTAAAATCTCCCCCACCTATCCCTTCACCTACCTGAGACCGCACAATGTTCGAGCGCTGAAAGAGATGCTCGACATCGCGCGCGCCACCGGATGCAGACTGCAACTTTCCCATTTCATCTTCGTGGGGCGGAAAAGCTGGCCGACTGTCGATACGTGCCTCCGGATGGTTGATGACGCACGACGAAAAGGAGTTGACGTAATGATCGACGCGTTTCCATACACCTGCGGCAACACGACGATCAACGTCGTGTTGCCATACTGGTTCCTGGCGATGCGGGGTGACGGGTACAGGAGCAGATGGGCCCGATTGAGGCTTCGGGCCGAACTCGAAATCGGATTCCGCCTCGTGGGATTTATGTACGATGACTTTCAGGTTATGGATGCTGCCGTCGAAGGATGGGAGGATCTCAACGGATTGAGAATATCTGAAATTGCCCGTAAATGGGGGAAAACTCCCTTTGATACTTTGCTTACAATGAGTGAGGTCAGCAACGGAGCTGCACTGATACTGTTTCATACCTACAGCGGAGAGCCAGGGAATGAATATCCGATCGAGTCCGTTCTGGCGCATGAATCGTGTCTTTTCGAAACCGATGCAATCTTGAGAAAAAGCGGCTATCCCAACCCGACCGGACTGGGCACATTTCCGAGAGTCCTGGGTCTCTATGCGCGGGACAGAAAAATTATGAGTATGGAGGATGCGGTTTCCAGGATGACATCAAAAAGTGCACAGCGCTTCGGATTGGCGGACCGGGGCATACTTGAGCCTGGAAAGGTCGCGGACATTGTTGTGTTTGATCCTGAGAAAATATCCGACACGCCTCCCCTCGTCTCCCGTCCCGCCGAAAGGCCTGAGGGAGTACAACAGGTGTTTATCAATGGCGAACAGGTGGTAAAAAACGGAGAATATATCGACGGGGCACGGAAAGGCCGGGTCCTGCGGGCGTGACACACAATATGAGAGCACTGAACTGAACAGTGAGCGAATAAAATTAACAATTTTCTTTAACAACTCCGATATGCCCCGACAAGTCGGGACATTATAATAGTAAGCGACTTGTCGTCTCAAAAGCGTAGCGTGGGGCCTCTGTACCCCGCAGAGAGGGCACGCTACTGGATTCCCGATCAGGTCGGACACAGTTACTTAGAAGTCAGAAATTCCTCTTATACGGAACTGCGGGGAACTTCAATACGAAACAGCCTCCCGCATAATGAACTGACCAGTCAGTTTTTCTTGACACGCGCATTCTTCCTGATTACAATTTTCCCGTCAGAACCAGATGTCCTATCAAGAAAAAAAGAGGGAGGTGGAATCATGAAAATATGTGTTTTGGGAGGATGCGGGGCCGTCGGTAGTGTGGCCATCCAGATGCTTGCGGAAACGAATGTCTTTGACGAGATCGTTATCGGGGACGTGAATGAGGAAAGGGCCCTTGAGATAGCCGGAACCTGCGGCCCTGGTGTTGCCACTGTCATTGAGGTCGATGCGGAAGACCCGGAGAGCATTAAAAGTGCTATCAGAGGGGTCGATGTGGTTCTGAACTGCGTGGGACCCTTCTATCATTATGGCCCAAAGATACTGAAGGCTATCATCGAAGCAGGGATCAATTATGTCGATGTCTGTGACGATTTCGACGCCACGGAAGTCTATCTGACCATGGATGAGGCGGCTAAAAAGGCCGGTGTCACCGCCCTGATCGGCATGGGCAGTTCTCCCGGCATCGCCAATGTCCTCGTCAGGTTTTG
>CAZOHQ010000072.1:0-8224 GCA_964579455.1 uncultured Syntrophaceae bacterium
GGAAAGCGATCACAGACGTCAAAGTCGTACCCAGCGGTGGTTGAGGGAATCTCGCTTGCCGCTGGAGAAGAATCTGGAAACCTTTGATCTAAAACGGCTACCGTCGAAGGTAATGCATCAGGTAAGGGCTCTCAAGGATGGAGGTTTTTTGGAGCGCAAAGAGAATATTCTGGCCTTTGGTAATCCGGGCAGCGGCAAGACACATCTGTTGTGCGCCCTTGGGCAGGAACTGGTACTGCAGGGGTACAAGGTGTACTTTACCAAGTGCTCTTTGTTGGTCGAGGAACTGCTTAGGGACAAGAAGGCCTTAAAGCTTGATCGGAAATTGAAAAAACTAGCGAAGTGCGATGCCTTGATCATTGATGATATCGGATACGTGCATCATGACCGGGACGAGATAGAAGTACTCTTTACCCTTCTAGCTTATCGCTATGAACGAGGCAGTGTAATGATCACCAGTAATCTTCCGTTTTCCAAATGGGAATGTATCTTCAAAGATCCCATGACGACAGCTGCGGCTATTGATCGCCTGGTCCATCACAGCGTCATCCTTGAAATGAACTGCGAAAGCTACCGGGTGGAACAGGCCCGGCGGCGCAGCGCCGCCCCCTAGGGGGCGTGGGGGGTAAAGAATAAAGCTTGTAATACAAGAACAAACTTAAAGAAACAAACAAGGAAAAACGGGAAAAATAATTGTCGCTAAAAGGAAATTATAGTTGACGCTGGTCAGCCGTCCCAAGTGAGTACTTCCAAGGTTTTAAATCGATTAAGTTGCGACCCTTTTTAAAAAATATTTTACCAGGAGGAATAGATGTTTTTTTCAAAATTAGTTGTATTCAACAGATTCCTTTTAACCTTTGCCTTCTTAATGCTTATCTGCAGTTGCGGCGGCGGCAGCAATCCAGGTAGTGAAACAGCTGTTACCCTGCAGGATACTGAAAACGTTTTCGCCGCAATCGGCATCACCTCCCTCGACGAACTGGAAGAAAAGATTTCCACAGAGGGGGCCCTTGCCTTAACGGTAGAAATAGGCAATGCGGATCCAGGTATATCCACCGAAGAAATTATTAAACTGCTCAAAGAAAACAATCGCAACATCGAGTACCAAAAACTCCTTGATGAAGGTCTTGCAGCCGGGGTGATTGATAAATTAAAACAACTGCGCTACGCCCCTATTGCGGTGGAACAATTTGTCCAGCTCCCTGATCCTGATATTTTTCCCATGCAGGCAACGGCCGAAGCGCTGGCCCAGCTGAATCAGGAAAAATTAAAAAAATTAAACCGAAAATTGAAATTAAGCGGCCAGACGGCCCTGGAGCTGGCAGACTTTCTTGCCTTACAAAATGCGTTTAGTCGGGTAGACATTATCAATAATTTTGGTAATCTTGATCAGCAATTTCAAAATGTGCCGGCCCTGGACATGACTCTTGTGACGATGAGTGAAACAAAGGCCCTTGGTATGTCCGACCCCCTGGCAGATGCGACACAGGAAGGCTACACACTGGTCAATGTCGCAGATGAACTGAGGCAAAGCGGTGGTATCGGTGAAGTGCCTTTTGGTGAAAATGTCTGTTTCATTTCAAGATTGCCCAATCTGCCCATGCAGATTGCCAACCCTTTTGAGCCCATCGATACGGCGTTGGTCAGTTCGGAAGGAGCTGATGCCCTTGTTTCTTTCCCTGAAACCGGCATCGCCGTTATTGTGGCCAGCCGACAGGCCACCATCAAAGACAGTGATGGCCTCACGCTGACTTCTGGCGATTCAACGGATACCATGACGTATTATCTGCCCATAACCAACAGCAACCGCTGTACGCCCTATCGATTTGTGGGTGCCAGTGCGTCATACAGTATTACACTGGTGGATATGATAAAACCTGCGCGGTTGACAAACCATGTCATTTCAGACGGCATGGAATATCTGAGCAATGGTCCGGCAGCAGAACTGTTTAATGACAATACCATTTTTAATGCAAAATCCTATACCTTCAGTACGCTCGGCTCCCAGCTGTCCGATCTGACGGTAACCTTTGATCTTGATTATAATGACGCGGCCCACGCAGCGTTTAATTTTGTCCTTTATTCCCCATCTGGCGCTGTCTATACAGGCAGTGAAACTGACATCCCCGCAAGGTTCGACAGGGATTCGGGCATCTGGCGGCTGGATATATTGCCCAGCGGCAGCATTTCCATCGCTTCAAATCAGATAGCGGGTCTAAACCCCTTGGCTGTTGATGTGTTTAATGACAAAACACTCGAACTGACCACCCTTATCAATACCGACCCGCAGGCTCAAACCAAAGAATTCATGCTCGGTACGCTCAAAAGCGTCTCTTTAAAGACCCAGGGTGAAGATGGCACCTTCGATGAAGGTGAAGTGACTCTTGATCTGAATACCAATATGGCCCCTGACCTGCTCATTCCATCCTATATCGATGACATCATCGAAAGTGGTGATGAAATGAATGATACCATTGCCCTCTGGCAATGCTGGAAAAATTCGGAAAAAACCGGTTTTGAGTTTGAAGCCGGTGGCTGCTGTTTTAGCTTCAGAGCCGAATTCCTGCGCCGCCAGGAACTCTATGAAAGCTCTCATACCTTTGATTATCAAAATGACCCGGAGATATACCAGTGCCGTGACGAAAATGGTGAAGAATCGGTATGTGTCCGGGGGGAACTGGGGCCTTATAATATGGCGGAGCCGGTTCCCGAGGACTTCAAGGTTCAGGTGGTCATGAACGATTTTTCATACGATATGCAGCGCCAGTATCAGGATGTCGAGTATTTAAATTTATTGTCTAATTACTATGACCTGTATCAAAACTGGAAAGACCGGACCGTTCAGGTGGATACGGCCCAGTTCCCCTATGATGGTCAGCCCTATAAAACACATGAGTTTTCAGGGTGTGAGGCCGGAGACGCGGACTGCCTGGCATCGGCATTAGAAGGGAATTATCCTCGCATTCCGGTGGTTATGCAAACCAACCGGCCCATATTCGGAGTCCCATTGGAGCGGCTGAAAGAGAGCACCCTGCCCATCACCTTTGATTACGTGGCAAGCGACCAGGATGTATATGATGTCAATGCTGCGAACTGGGCCTTCTTAAGCTATCTGGCCAGCCAGACCTTCAATGTTGTGACGGGTAATTTTGTCGGCCTTATATGTGACAGTGTTGATCTGGTGGATGATCTTCATGATGTGGAACTGGCCGCCGAAGATGATCCCCTGGGCAGTGCCAGGGCCAGCATCAACCGTTATTCCAGCAGTGATCCATTCTATGGCCTGCATGGTCAGGACGCATTTAAATTTTTCATGTCGGGTGTTCCTGAACAGAATGACCAGATTGATACCTATGGCCAGAAGTTAAGTTATGCGCAGATTGCCTGTGATTGTGCCAATCTCACAAGTTCAGGGCTGACGTTTGCAAAAAATACAGATGCAGTCTTGAACCTTGATTATGAGGAGTTGGGAACGGCCGCTGATGTATTTAAAATCATAGGGGGAACATCGACTGCCATCGGCGCTGCGTTGATTATGGCAGAGGCTGAAGAAATTGTTGAACTCATCAGATCCGGCGATATTGACGGGGCAAGAGACCGGATGAAAACAAGCAGCAATATCAATTCGCTGAATCAGGGCCAGGACCTGTTTGAGGATCTCGACAGTCTGTTAGCCGGTTATACGGATGTGGGCTCTGCCGGAAATGGAAATAATGTTTTAAAATCAAGTGCCAGCTATTTATTGGGGACCGATAAAAAAACCCGGGCGGAAGTCGAATTTGAACGCGTTGGCTCTGTTCCGGTTTCCAGCATATCCGTTATGCTCGACCGGGTTAAAATTATATCCAATTATGAAGAAGATGATAAGGCGGAGATCCGCTTATTGCCCTTTGTCGGCGTTATCAGCGACAAACCCAGGGTGGGAGATGAATTAGAAACGCTTTTTACAGACAGTGAAGACCTCAATGACGGCGATCACCTATGGAATTATCTTCGCTTTGGCGATGTGGCGGACGGCCAGACACTGGAAACCCCCGATACAGTTCTGTATTCAGGTGGCGGGTATAATACGGCCGCACTCTATGTTGAGTTGACCGTCATGGAAGATGATGGCTTAAGTCTCGAAGATGATGACATGATTGGTGTTTTCAGCCAGACCATCAAGCTTGAAGAGATATTCAATGAAAATGCCGAATTTAAATGGACGTTCTTAGGGGGCAATGACTACGAGCTTACGATCACGGAGTATCCGATCTACAACTCAAGCAACCAGCTTTCTCTGGAAAATCCCCTCAGTGATGATTTTGAACGTCAGAAAGCGCATAATCAAAACAGAAGACCCAGTGCCCTTGTTTCCATGACCATTAAGCTGACAATGGGTGATATCAGCGTCCTCCATCCGGTCGTGGATACCTCCCTTGATGTCGGCGTCATGGGGGCTGGCAGGGATACCTATTCCATTGAAACGAAAGCGGTCAGTGAACTCGACACCAGTGGGGTTAACTGTATTTTTGACGTATTCCAGGGCCAAGCCATTGTGGGCAGCCTTTATGATGATTTGTTGACGGCGACCATAGTGGAATATGGCATGGACCCCTATTATTTGATAAACCGGTTTACCTATGATGTGAATAATTTCTCAGGAAACTTATTGCCCATAAAAGAGGCCATGACCGCATCACGCTCTCTGTCAACGGGTTTTCGTAATGCTGACAATGACATTGTCAAGGAATTGCCCCTGATCCAGCTGCTTGCCGGTAATCGACTGCTCTTTGCCATATCCCATGATGAAGGTGCCAGGTTAATGATTGTCCGTTATACCATCACCGGCGATATGACCCTTGAAAGCAGCGTTCTTGTTAAAGATGCAGAAGATAACCCGGTTTACAGTTTGTTGAATGCAACACTATCACCGGATCGAACACGCCTGTTGGTACCTTATGTGCCGACGGATTATGCAGCGACCTCGGACAAAACCATCCCTGCCTATCCAAAATTGAATTTATATGAGATCGATGGCGAGAACATAACACGTCTGTCGGCCAATTCCTTTGGAAATGGCGTTCCCTTGACCGATGTCGAATTTATCGATGAAACCCATGTGGCCATGCTCACCCGGAGCCTTGTCTTCGGCAGTGATAGTGAGACAGGTCAGGACCCCACCTGGTGGCCGGACTGGGAAACCGTTCAAGACAATTGCAGCTGCGACGATTTAGACTGTCTGTTCGAAACAGTGGGCAGGGATATATTGCTTTTTACCATCAATGACAGTCACCGGCTGGAACTGACGGATTCCAGGGACATTTTCTATACACCGCCCTATGAAATATACCTGAAGGATTTCTATCCGCTTAGAATGCTGCTCTCCATGGATAGCAGCAATAATGACCTGCAGCTTGTCTCAACCATTGAGGGCTATTCATCCGTATTGCGGTTGGGAGGGCAAATCTACCAGCTGACTGTTGAACCGTTTACAGGTGATTATTATTTTGGAAACAGTTCTTCTTATCAGAACACAAAATCACTGCGGTATAATGCCGATGGCGGCTATTACTGCGCCGACGGTATCACCTGTTCCGGTTATCTCCGGTCGGCACTGAACCCGTCAAGAGACGATACAAATGTTTTTAAAAGCGAAGATAGGATATGGACGTTTGAATTTGCCGATACGGATCGGGACCTGGCCCTGGGCATATATGGTGACAAACTTCAACTGCTGAGTTTATACGACGGGGCCGCATATAAGGGTCCGCAAATCAGCAGTGACATGTTTGATACACAAATAGAAATCGATGAGACAGGTGTCATCAACTTCTCTTTTACCGTAACGGATCGGGACACACCGGCAGACCAGTTGGAAATGATAGTTACCGCAATAACGGTGGCCGCACCTGACGGTTACAACGGAACCCATATCTCGGAATTAACCATTGTGACGGATAGTGAGGGCGTCATGCATTGCTCCGGCACCATTACCATCGATGATGTTGCCAGCATCAATCTTATCCAGAAAATCCTGGTCAGTGTCACTGACGGCGTCTATACATCAGAACAATGGTTCTGGATAAACCATGAGTTAAAAACCATTATCATTCCATTTGCGGATCATGATCACGGCGCTGAACCGTGGGTCACCGATGGTACGGAAGCCGGAACCCGAATGGTGAGTGATGTGAGCGAAGGAACGGGAAGTTCTACCTATTTAGAATCGGATGAATTTTATAAATTCAAGGATGCCTATTATTACAGCTTCTGGTATGTGCCGCCCGGTGAGGACAGCTGGAACGGGTACGGAAAATTCTACAAGGTCACCCAGGACGGTGTCCATTTGGTTAAAGATCATTTTTCTGTATGGCCTGATTATTTCAATAATTTTAAAACCGTGAACGATACGCTATATTTCACAGGGCACACAGATCCCTGGATGGACTGTGACGGCACGCTTTTGTGGAGCAGCGACGGCACTGACGCCGGAACCAGTATAGTTAAAGATATGGTCCCAGATACGCGTCTCGACCAGATCAACTCTGGGCTTTTTACCCTTGGTAACCAGATATTTTATTCCGCAGCCACAAATGACAGCAGCAATGACAATGCCATCTGGAAGAGCGATGGCACTGAGGCTGGCACGGATAAATTGCTCGATATTTATGGGTGGGACGACTTTGGAGATGGAGGAGTTGTAGACAATATGGTCCCCATGGGCAATTATATATACTTCCAGGGAACCGACCAGACCTATAACGACAGTCTCTGGGCAAGTGACGGCACCACCTCCGGCACCCAGAAACTGAAAACCATCTGTGCCGAGGGCTGTGATATCCGAAATCTCACCGTTGTTAACGATACCCTGTTTTTTGATACTGGGGATGATCTGTGGAAATCGGACGGGACAGAGGCCGGGACAGTAAAGATAGACCTTTCAGCCGCAGGAACCGTTGACAATTTGATCGCCTGTAACGGCAAACTGTATCTAACCATTAGCAATTACCTCTACACCAGTGACGGAACGACCGAGGGGACGGTCAGGTTAGATGACTTTGGGAAGTATATAGGTTATTTTACCCCGGGTCCCTATAGATTTGTCGAAAGTATGTTCTCCTTCAATGACATTCTTTATGTTAAATCCGTAAATAATGACAACGGCACCTACTCGCTTTATGCCTTGAATCCGGCAGAAAACGACGAGGCCATCATCGTAAACGGTTGGGACCGTTCGATCGATTCACTCTATAACTCATTGAATGTGGTCCCGTATCTGCTTGATGATGCTTTGGTCTACACCACTGATGACGGTACAAACACCAAATTGTGGAAATACAGTATCGCTGACGGCAATGTTTTGATTCAATCAAACCCCAAGTAAATAAAAACCCCCTGCCCGGTGGGCAGGGGGTTCAAATCTCCAAAATTTCCCCCAAAAGCACCTGAATGTTTCAAACTTGGGGTCGGACCAAGTTAACTAGCTGATATGTCGATATTTCTGTTCCAAAAATAGGTGTTTTCGGGGCTTAGAACAGGCTTTTCGGGGTCAAAATGCGCATTGTAAGAAACAGTTGGTTCCCTGAGTTCAACTACCCCGTCTCTTTCATGAACATCTCTCCCGAGAACACTACTTGCCAATTTCCTTTTTGTCTCTGATATGAAATCCTCATTTCCAACTGCAATACTCTGTGTCCATACAACTTGCCGTTGAAGAGAATCACTTAGTAGCTTTTGATCCAATAACTGCGAATAGGTGCGTCTCATTGTCGCATTGTCGGAAAATCCAAGAATATTCTGCAGCCTGATCTGATCGATTAGGGTATATCTCTCAGGAGGATGTATGATCTCATTATAGCCGCTATTTTTCCAATCAGATGGATGTTTAACAACACCGGCTCTGACCATATTGAGATCAATGTAGATCATGCAACTGAGCAGGTGTCTGTCTGATTGTACTGCTGTTGCATGATACCGATCTTCCCAGAACGCACCTTTGCGATTTTTGCGTTGATTGTATTCCTGTGCTGTCCTGCCTGCGATCAGCTGTATACTCTTGGGGATTATGTTCTGATCTGTATCAACAACCAAGAGATGGATGTGATTTGAAGTAACCGTATAATTAAGAATCACGAGTCCATAACGTTTTCGTGCTTCATACAGCCATTGAACCCAGCGGTCTCTGTCTCTTGAGAATTTCAGCAAGAACTCTTTCTTGTGACAACGGTGCGTAATATGCCAG
>CAZOHQ010000073.1:0-8208 GCA_964579455.1 uncultured Syntrophaceae bacterium
AGAAGCCAGCACTTTCGCTGCTCTGAACCGTTGCGGAAATGTTAAAAAATATCTTGACATTAAAACGAATGCGGTGTTAGAGCATCCGATATAGTATGTTATTGTCGCTCCGCGGGGAGTTGGGGTGCGCATGGTGTGTGCCCCGAATATGGAGCAGAGGGAGGTGATAGGGGGGGGAAATAGATGGTATTTGACTCTGATATGTGCATTGAGGGATTTAAGACAACAAAAATAAACTTAGGGGTTTAAGACAACAACAAATTAGGAGGAAGAATAATGAAGAAGATATTGGTTGTACTGTTCGCACTGAGCCTGGTCTTTTCATTTTCAGCACCCGTGATGGCGACAGATGTATCAGTGGACGGTTCCTATCGCATAAGGGGATGGTCTGACACCAACTCTCCTCTGGTGGAAGACTCCACGACAAGCGCGTATTATGATCAGAGACTGCGTGTGAACGTCACCTTCGAGGTTGCGGAAGGCCTGAAGGTAATCACACGGGCCGACATCCTGGATGGCGTCATGGGTACTCCCGGCTTGACGGATCCCACAGCGGACGATAATATCGAATTCGACAAGGCCTATATGGAGTTCATGACCAGTGTCGGCAGGGTGAGAGCGGGCGTCTTCTCCCACTGGGTGTGGGGTACCGTCTTCGGCGATGCGGAGCAGTTCTTAGCGAAAATCGACTTCACCACCAAGCTGGGTAAATTCCTTGTCTACTTCGACGTTACAAAAGATTCCGAAGGCGACGTTGGATCTGACATTGACGATCGCGACGATGACGGATATTTGACCTCGATATTTTACATGGACGAGGGAATAGATGTCGGTTTACTGTACACATACGTCAGATGGGCCAATGCTCCGGCGGCTTCGCTGGGAATTCCGTCCTCGTTTGGACTGACGGCCAAGGCGCATGCCCTCCTCTTCTATACAAAACTGACCATGGGCAACCTCTATGTGGAGGGAGAGGCCGGCTGGGCTAAAGGCGAATTAGACACGACCCCCGTCAGTTGGATGCTGGGTGGCCTGAAATCCATGGACATAGAAGGCCTCAGGGCGTATCTGATGGCTAAATACACCATCGGCCCCGCGTATATCGGCGGATTCTCCGCTTACGTGCAGGGTAATGATTGGGAAACCACGGACACTATAGAAAACTTCTTGAACTCCGGCTCTGACTGGGATCCCTGCCTGATCCTCTTCAATGACAACTGTCCTACTTCACTGGGTCACGTTGCCGGTGCAACTACTGGAATGTTTATGGACAACGGCTGGCTCTATCAGGTCTTCGCGGGCGCGAGCCCCATGGACAAGGTCTCCGTCAAGGCGTCTCTGTCCTATGCCTATGCGGATAAGAAACCGAAAGATTTCGTTGACGATGTCTACGGGACAGAGATTGACCTGGAGGCGGCATACAAAATCTTTGACAATCTCACCTATTCCGTGGGCTTCGGCTATCTCGCCGCAGGCGACTACTACAAGGGCACGGATAAAAACAATAAGATCGACAACACCTATCTCTTGATGAACAAACTGCAGGTGAACTTCTAAGCACCTTTTAGAAGAACCGCTCTGGAAAGGCCCCGAGAGAGACTGACTCCTTCGGGGCTTTTTTCATGTGCAGATCAGGCAGACACCGGCATCGCCCCTATCTTCTTTTTGCACTTTGTGATAGGATCTTCTTCAAAAAGGAGACGGACCATACACAAGATTCATGGCAATATCGCAGGCCTGAAGGCAAGTGATATCAAGGATATTCAGCGTTTCTACCGGAAAAAAATTCCTCCGAAACAGATCATTACTCCCGAGCTGGCACGAACCCTTGCCGGTCTCTCCCACCGTATAAACCAGCAGATAGGCATCCTCGTCAGCCGCAGAGGGGAAATACTGTACGTAATCGTTGGAGATCACAGGCAGATCGTCATCCCGAGCCTTGAGGGCTTCAGATCGTCCGCTACGCGCCTGAAGGGCCTGCGTCTCATCCACACCCATCTCGGCGGAGAGACACTGACGGAGGACGACCTGACCGACCTCGCCCTCCTGCGACTCGATCTGATTTCGGCCATCGAGGTCGAACAAAACGGACTCCCGGGCAGGATGCACACGGCGCACCTGATCCCCGAAAATCCCGGGGGTGAATACTGGCTGCTGATGGACCCCGTCCCTGTCTCCGAAACCGACCTGAATTTCCTTGATTTTATACAGGCCCTGGATGAACAGTTCGCTCGAAGGCAGGGGGTCAGAAGGGTGGACTCCACCGAGCGGGCCATCCTGATACGCGTCGAGACGGATCCCCTGTTCGACAGCGAGGCATCCATGGAGGAGCTGAGGGAGCTTGCACGATCCTCCGGCGTTGAGGTCTTTGACGCCGTCATACAGCACAGGCACAGATACGA
The DNA here is from genome assembly GCA_964579455.1 of uncultured Syntrophaceae bacterium. Taxonomy (GTDB): domain Bacteria; phylum Desulfobacterota; class Syntrophia; order Syntrophales; family UBA2210; genus UBA2210. The sequence continues at coordinate 2,403 of CAZOHQ010000073.1, forward strand.
TCCCAAGTACCTCATGGGTAAGGGAAAGCTCTCCGATATCGTCATTAAAGCCCTCCAGATCGGTTCCAATCTCCTGATCTTCGACCACGAACTCTCCCCCGCCCAGGTGCGCTCCATCACCGATTTCACCGAGCTGAAGGTGATAGACCGGGCTCAGCTGATCCTCGATATCTTCGCTAAGCGTGCCCACAGCCGCGAGGGGAAGGTTCAGGTTGAGCTCGCCCAGATGCAGTACCTCCTCCCCCGGCTCGCGACAAAGAACACCGCCATGTCCCGCCTCACCGGGGGCATAGGGGGTACCGGCCCGGGAGAGACAAAGCTCGAGATCAACCGGCGCCGGGTGAGGGATAGAATCGGCCATCTGAAAAAGGAACTGAAGGACATACAGAAGGGAAGATTCCAGCGGCGCAGGCTCAGACAGAAGAGGGCCCTTCCCGTCATCTCGATCATCGGATATACCAACACGGGGAAATCCACACTCCTCAATGCGCTTACGCAGAGCAGCGTCCTGACCGAAAATCTCCTCTTCGCCACGCTGGACCCGAAGAGTTCACGACTCAGGTTCCCCCGCGACAGGGAGGCGATCATCACAGACACGGTGGGATTTATAAGAAATCTTCCGAAAGAGCTTGCCTCCGCCTTCCGAGCGACGCTGGAAGAACTGGATGAGGCCGATCTGCTTCTCCATGTCATAGACGTGAGCAATCCGGGCTTTGAGGAGCAGATAATCGCGGTAGAAAATATCCTGGAAGAACTCAACCTTAAAACAAAGAAGAGCATACGCGTATTCAACAAGGTGGACATCTTTCCCGACAGAGATGTCCTGGACAACCTGTGCCGCAGATTCGACGCCATACCCATATCGGCGCTGAGCCCCGAGACCTTCCCGCCGCTGCTCGCGAGGATGGAAAAGGAACTGTAATTTCTAATGCTCGATTAACCCGGCGATCCGTTCTTTTGAGCTTGAAAATATTCGGATATTCTGTTTGCGGCATCTTTCCCTATTCCCGGGACCTCTGCAAGCTTTTCACGGGACGCGTTCGCAATGGCATCCATGTCCTTAAAATGCGCGAGCAACGCGTTTTTTCTGGCCGTGCCGATTCCGGGAATGTCGTCCAGAACGGATCGGAAATCCTCCTTTTCCTTAACCGTGCGGTGGTAGGCTACCGCAAACCGATGGGCTTCATCTCTCACTCTCTGAAGGAGAAAGAGTGCCTGCGGATGTTTCGAAAGATAGAGGGGGTTTTTCCTGTTCGGCAGATATACTCTGTCTGTGTCCCTGGAGACCCGGGACAATCCTTTTGCCGGAAGCGTGTGCGATTCCTTCGCAAGTCCGATGACATCCACTTCCTCCAATCCCAGCCCGCCAAGCACGGAAAGGGCGACGCCAAGCTGTCCCTTTCCGCCATCTACAACAATAAGATCGGGGAGAGCCGTCTTTTCGCCGTACCGCCTCTCCAGCACTTCGCGCATCATCCCGTAGTCGTCGGCATCCTCTTTCGTCCGTATCCTGAAACGCCTGTAGCATGATTTATCCGGAATTCCCTGTCTGAATGAAACCATTGAGCCGACGGCGTATTTGCCACCTATATTGGATATGTCAAAGCATTCTATCCGGCGCGGTACCTTTTTCAGAAGGAGTTTTTTTGCGAGTTCTTCAAGTACCCTCTCATTATCCACCTCCAGCTTTTCTTCCGCTCGAAGCGCATTCTGGGCATTGGACAGCGCCATGGCAAGGAGTGCTTTTTTGTCCCCTCTCCTGGGCAGGACGAGGGAAACCTTTGCGCTCTTTTTTTCGGTGAGCCACTGTTCGATGATCTGCTCCTCTTCCATGCGTTCGGAAACGATAATCTCTCCGGGAATTGTCACTCCTGTATCGTAATACTGTTTCAAGAGAGACGACAGGGCCTCAGGCGATTCCATCCGTGCCCTCACGAGAGGAAATCGCCTCTGACCGATAATGGCCCCTTTCCGTATATATATGGCGTATATCTGAATCCTGTCCCCCTCCCTGTACAGGCCGAAGACATCCTGATCTTTGAAAACCGTAGACACCACCCGCTGCTTTTCCAGTGTTGTCTCAATCGCACCGACCTTGTCCCGTATTCGCGCCGCCTCCTCAAAATCAAGCTCTTTTGCGGCCCTGTCCATCCGCAACCGGAGCTGCCGAATGAGTCTCCCGCCGTGACCCTCCATAAACAGAATCGCCTCCGCCACAAGTCCCCGGTATTGTGTATCCGTGATAAGACCACAGCAGGGGGCGAGACACCTCTGTATCTGAAACTCCATGCAGGGTCTCTTCCTCGTTTTGAATTCCAGGTCTCTGCATGTCCTGAGGGGAAATATGCGATGCAGATAATAAAACGTCTCCTTCACCGAAGCGCTTGATGAATAGGGTCCGAAATATCGCGCTCCGTCTTTTTTCAAACGCCTCACCAGTTGAAAGCGAGGAAAGTCTTCTTGTGTGTCGATCCGTATGCTGTAAAAGTTTTTGTCATCTCTCAGGTTGATATTGTACCGGGGCCTGTATTTTTTTATGAGATTGTTTTCAAGGATCAGGGCCTCCTTTTCAGTATCGGTGACGAAAATTTCTATATCCTCTATTCTGGAAACCAGAAAAGGAATCATCCTTCTTGAATCCGTCCCCCCGAAATATGAACGGACGCGGGCGTGAAGATTCTTTGCCTTTCCGACGTAGATGACCCTGTCATCCCTGTCCTTCATGAGATACACACCCGATCGTCCGGGGATATTTTGTATCTTTTCTTTCAGCAGGTTTCCCTCTGTCATCCCCACAATCCGATCTCCGTCTCCATACGCGACAGTTCTCTGATCTCATCCCTGATCTTTGCCGCCTTTTCAAATTCGAGCTTTTTGGCCGCCTGCTTCATCTCTCCTTCAAGTTTTTTTATCATAGCGGGTACATCACCGGACACATACGCCTCCATCTTCTCCTCGACGCTGACGGTAACATAATCCGCTTCATAGACGGAGATCAGAAGATCAGATATCTCTTTTTTGACAGACTCCGGAGTGATATTGTTCTCCTCATTAAACCTCTGCTGTATCTGCCGTCTTCTTTTCGTCTCGTCAAGACAGGACCGAATGGCTTTTGTAATCCTGTCCGCATACATGATGACCTGGCCCCTTATGTTTCTCGCTGTCCTCCCGCTCGTCTGTATAAGCGCGCGCTCGGAACGCAGGAATCCCTCCTTGTCGGCGTCGAGAATAGCCACAAGTGAGACTTCAGGAATATCGAGACCCTCTCTAAGCAGATTTATCCCGATAAGGGTGTCATACTTTCCCATCCGAAGGTCCCGTATAATCGCAACCCGCTCAAGGGTTTTGATGTCGGAGTGAAGGTACGCCACCTTCATCCCGAGATCGTGATAGTGCTCCGTGAGATTTTCCGCCATCCTCTTTGTCAGTGTGGTTACCAGTACGCGATCCCCCTGCTTGGTCCTTCTGTTGATCTCGCCGAACAGATCATCCACCTGACCCGCGACCGGTCTGATCATAATTTCCGGATCCATAAGTCCGGTGGGACGTATGATCTGTTCCGCAACTACGCCTCCCGACTTCTCCAGTTCATATTCCGCCGGGGTGGCCGATATATAGAGTCTCTGGTTTGGGAATGCCTCAAATTCCTTAAAGGTAAGCGGCCGGTTATCAAGCGCGGAGGGCAAGCGAAAACCGTACTCTATGAGCGTCCCCTTCCTAGACCTATCCCCCCGGTACATAGCGTTTATCTGGGGAACCGTGGCGTGACTCTCATCGATAATCACGAGGGCATCTGGGGGAAGGTATTCCATCAGCGTGGGGGGGGGCTCTCCCGGCATGCGCCCCGTGAGATGACGGGAATAATTTTCTATCCCCTGGCAGTATCCCATCTCCTCCATCATCTCCAGGTCAAACATCGTTCTCTGTTCAAGGCGCTGCGCCTCCAGGAGTTTGTTCTGCGATCTCAGACTCTCAAGACGCACTGCCAGCTCGCTCCGTATCGCGACAATGGCCCTCGTCAGGGTGTCTTTTGTGGTCACATAGTGGCTTGAAGGGTATATGGAGGTTCTGTTGAGCCTGCTCAACGTTTTTCCCCGGAGGGGATCAACAAGTGATATGGATTCAATAACATCTCCGAAAAAATCCACCCGTATCGCCTGTTCTTCTTCATATGAAGGGAATATTTCTACCACATCTCCACGAACACGAAAGGTGCCTCGATGAAAATCTATATCGTTGCGTTCATACTGTATCTCCACCAGTTTCCTGAGAAGGTGATCTCTTCCGATCTCCATATCTTTTTCCAGAAGTAACTGCATGCCGGCATATATATTCGGTGCGCCTATCCCATAGATGCATGATACGCTTGCCACAACAATCACATCTCCCCTCTCCAGCAGTGAGCGGGTTGCAGAATGGCGCATCTTGTCTATCCTGTCGTTTATGGATGAATCTTTCTCAATATATGTGTCAGTGCTCGGCATATAGGCTTCCGGCTGGTAATAGTCATAATAACTGACGAAGTACTCCACGGCGTTTTGCGGAAAAAGCACTTTGAATTCATTATAGAGTTGCGCCGCCAGGGTTTTGTTGTGGGCAATGACAAGGGATGTCCTCTGTGTCGCCTCGATAACATTCGCGATCGTAAAGGTCTTGCCCGAGCCGGTGACCCCGAGGAGCACCTGGTGTCCCAATCCTTTCTCAATACCCTCTACAAGTCCTGCTATCGCTCGGGGCTGATCCCCCTTTGGTTTATAATCCGTTATTATTTTAAGCGGTTCCATTCAATGCTCCCTGGATTCACACGCGCGGTTTTGAGCCATCGCCGCGAGGGCCGGGTTGATTCCCGTGCGGTCTCCTCATAAGAGAACCTCTCACTAACTGCCCCTTTTTGTCAATACATTGATGGTTTCTTTAACGATAGTGGAACGGCTCACCCCATAACAAGACAGCAAGTTCGATCCAACGTATCTTCCTGCGGACAGTCACAAGTGAACAGACGACAAATAATACTGGGCCTTTGATATGTTGACTTTTTTAAAAGGGAAGGATAATCTACAGGCAGTTGAAGGGTTTGATTGCCGTATCTTTCTCTTTTTCCTGCCCATCCGGGAGGGAGAAAAACCTGCGACGTGGCAATCCGGGATTGATCCTATTCATGAAAGTTTATTAAAACCATTGGAATACGACCTTATCTTTAAGCTGATATTATTGGCTGTCCTTCTCGTCTTATCGGGATTTTTTTCCGGTTCCGAGGCGTCTTTGTTTTCCCTTTCCTCCTTGCATCTACATAAAATGAAAGCGGTCAGAATCCCTTTTTCGCCATCCGTCAGGAAACTGCTGGAACGCCCCAGGAGGTTGCTCGTCACCATTCTTGCAGGGAATGAATCTGTCAATATTACCCTTGCCACCTTAACGACGTCCGTCTCCATTTATCTCTTCGGAACCGAAGGCAAATGGATCGCTATAGCCGTTGCAAGTATCGCGCTTATTATCTTCGGCGAGGCGATACCAAAGAACTTCGCGGTCGCCCATCCCATGAGGTTTTCCAGCGCTGTCGCGCTGCCGCTGGTTTTGTTGACCGGACTACTGCGCCCGGTGGTCTGGTCCCTCGAAAAGATATCAGACCTGTTTGTATTTCTCTTCAGCAGGGATAGCGGAGCAGAGGACGGGGCACTGACCGAAGACGCCTTCAAGTCGCTGGTTGACGGGGGAGATAAGGAGGGCGCACTGGAAGAATCCCAGAAGGACCTGATTCACAAGGTGTTTAAACTTGCCGACACGAGGGTGTCGGAAATCATGATCC
>CAZOHQ010000074.1:0-8206 GCA_964579455.1 uncultured Syntrophaceae bacterium
CGGTGAATGATGTCATCAACCTCATGGAATACTCCGGGGCTTCGGAGGTAATAGATTTCTCCGGAGGCAGAGTCAAGCTCGTATCATTCTATATAGATTCGGATTGTATCGCCATAGGAAAGAACCTGCAGCAGCTCAGGGAGATATATGGTAAGGATGTTCTTGTTGCATCGATCACGCATGGAGCTGAACCCATCATACCCTCAGGTAAGACGGTGATCAAAGAAAAAGACCGCCTTTTTGTCTTTGCCAAATCTGAGGATGTACGGAATATGCTGAAATTCTTCGGCAAGAAGGAGGAACCTGCAGAACGGGTGTTTATCGTTGGTGGAGGCAATACGGCTCTTATGCTTGCGGAGCTGCTCGAGAAGAAGTGGGTTGACACCATAAAGATTATTGAAAAGAGACAGGACCGGTGCGAGTTGCTTGCCTCCCGGCTGGACAGGACCATCTGCCTGCATGGAGACGGGACGGATCAGGACCTGCTCAAAGAGGAAAACATACAGGATGCCGATTACTTCATTGCGGTTACCGATGATGAGGAGGCGAACATCTTAAGCGCCCTCCTGGCAAAACAGCTGGGTGCCAAGAAGGCCATATCGCTTGTCAACAAGGCCGGCTATACCCATCTTATTCCCGTACTGGGTATCGACGGCGTCATGAACCCACGACGGGCGAGTATCGGCAAGATACTGCACTTCATACGAAAGGGAAAGGTTATTTCCGCAACGCCCCTTGGTGACGAGAAGGCGGAAGCCGTTGAATTTATCGCCCTTGAAACATCCGACATAACAAACAGATCCCTGAAGGATATCGATTTCCCCAAGGGAACCATTATCGGGGCGATTACCAGGAATGGTGAGGTAATCATTCCCGGAGGGAATTCCATTATACTCCCGGGCGATCATGTTATACTGGTAGCCCTCCGCTCCTCGATTCCGCAGATCGAAAAGATCCTTACGGTCAAACTGGATTATTTCGGATGAACACAAAGAATATATTCTATATCCTGGGGACTCTCGTCTTCTTCCTAGGCCTTACCATGCTTCTCCCCCTCTCTTGTTCCCTCTACTACCGGGAGGGGGATACCAACGCCTTTCTCTACTCCACAGCGATAACGATCAGTATCGGCGCGCTTTTTTATTTCCTGTTCAGACCGGTCAACGAAAAGATCAGCCTGACACATAAGGAGGGGTTCCTTATTGTTGCCACGGGGTGGTTCCTCGTTGCGGTATTCGGGTCACTTCCCTATATGATCTATGGCGTGCTGCCCCATTTCAGTGATGCATTTTTTGAGTCCATTTCCGGTTTCACCACTACCGGGGCCACGGTCATCACGAACATAGGAGATCTTTCTCATGGGATACTCCTCTGGCGCTCACTGACACAGTGGCTGGGAGGGATGGGAATTATTATACTGTCCATCGCCATCCTGCCGCTCCTCGGCGTGGGGGGCATGCAGTTATACAAGGCGGAACTGCCCAGCCCGGTTAAGGACAAGATCACCCCCCGCATTGCAGAGACGGCGCGCACCCTGTGGATAGTCTATATCATCATCTCCATTGTTGAATTTATCATGCTGCTCACGGGAGGGATGGATGTATTCAATTCCATCTGCCACAGCCTTACCACAATGGCCACCGGCGGGTTCTCCACCAGCGATGCCAGTATCGCGCAATTCCACAGCGCCTATATAGACGGGGTCATTACATTCTTTATGCTGGTTGCCGGGATAAACTTTACGCTTCACTACAGCCTTATCATGGGGAACTTCAGGGCTATCCTTGGAAACAGTGAGCTCCGTTTTTACCTTGGGATTATTTTAACCGCCGTAATAATAATAACCATCAGCCTGAAACAAAACTCAATCTACGAAGGGGGGGGATATCTGCGGTACGCCTCATTCCAGGTCGTTTCCATAATCACGACGACCGGCTTTACCACAGCCAATTTCGACGACTGGCCGTCCCTGTCGAAGATCATCCTCCTGGTGCTGATGTTTGTAGGCGGATCGGCCGGGTCCACAGGCGGAAGCATAAAATGTCTCCGGATTCTTCTCATCCTGAAACACAGTTATCAAGAGCTGTACCGGCTCGTTCATCCCCATGCCGTAACCGCGGTGAAGCTTGGAAAGAGGATCGTGTATCCCGAAACCATGGCGAGTATATGGGGCTTTTTCCTGTTGTATCTTATGATGACAATTGTCGCATCCATTATCCTGACGTTGCTTGGACTGGATATGATGACGGCATTCTCGTCCGTCGCCGCCACTATCGGGAATGTGGGCCCCGGATTCGGCGCTGTCAACCCATCGACAACCTACAGCGAAATACCCTACCTGGGCAAGTGGGTCCTTTCCTTCTGTATGCTTGCCGGAAGGCTTGAGATATACACGGTCTTAATCCTGTTTATTCCCGAATTTTGGAAGAGATGAAGAGATACGGAAGATTTCCCTGTTGATCAAGCCGCCTCAAAATTGAAAAACAGTGAAGACAGCCACCAATTATTTGATTTTCATCCCCGACCAACTCCACTCTCACATTATTCTGTGCCGGCATTGTCCGGTACGGGTTCACGTCCGGGAGCCATGATACCGCGACGTTCGAGCAGGGATCCTTCCAGCCGATATAATTCGATGAGGGCCTTGAGATAATTTGCAATGGCCTGGATTTCGGTAATCCGGCTTGATAAGAGATCGCGCTGGGCCTGGGCAACAAGCAGTGTTGTCGATTTGCCAACGCGGAATTTTTCCGTCTCAATGCGAGCCTTTTCCTTTTGGAAAGCTCCGGTGGCCGCCGTGGCGGCAATTTGTTCCTTTGCCCGATTTGCCTCTATGTAGGCTGAACGGACATCCACCTGAACGAGTTGGACAAGATTCTTCAGGGCCTCTTCGGCCTGCTTTCGGCTGAGGAGCGATTTCCGGTGTTCGGCCCGTGCCTTGCGGTTTATGAACGGATATTCCAGTGAGACACCAGCCAGGATATCATAATAATCCCCGTCAATATCTCTGAAGGAGCTCCCGAAGGAACCGGCATAGCCCGTTTTTCCGAGATTTATGAAGAAATCCATCTTGGGGAGAAGCCCGTTTTTCGTCTTGACTATTTCAAGATCACCCAGTTGTGTCTGCAGCCGGGCTTGATTGAGATCCTGCCTCATACGCAGGGCAACTCCGACGTGTGATTCTACGTCGTCAAGCTCTACGTCCGGCACTTTCGGTTCATGAAGAAGAATGATTTCACGCTGCCACAGGTTTGTATCGGGTGGGTTGAGCAGTCTTAAAATTTGCAGACGGGTCTTGTCAAGATTGCTACGGGCATTGATCAGACCCTCTCGCCTCAGCGCTATTTCCGCTTCAGCCGCTGCCAGTTCCGATTCGGCCAGGACTCCTATCCTGATCATCTCCTCCGTTTCACTTTTTTGCTGCTCTGCCAGTTTGAGCGAATCGAGAAAGATTTTAATCTGCCGCTGTGTGAGGGCATAGTCCCAGTATGTTTCTTCAACCTGAGCAACGAGAGCTTCTGCAAAACCGCGCAGTTCATATGCCGACGTTCGCGTATCGAGCCTTGCCTGACGGAGGCTGGCTAGATTATAATTCAGACCGGCCCCTCTGAGGAGTGCCTGGGTAATGCTGAGTCCCACACGTGACGCGTACAGATCATCGCTGTAAAGGTTGGACCACGACTGGTCTGTTGATATGTCGATGCCGATATCCGTTCCAGTGGGGAGATATTCGGACACACCAAGCTGGGTGTTGATTTCATTATTAAGGTTTTCGAGGCTTGACACCGACGGTTTATCGATCTTTTCACGAAATTGGGTATATCCGCCCGTAAGGATCGGATCGAACACGGAGAGCTCCTCTTCTTCCGCAGTGCGGAGGATGTCGGGATTGAATTTTTCTACCTTCAAGGCACGGTTATTCTCCAAGGCCAACAGGATGGCGCCCTGTACCGTTACGGCTATCGGTCCTTCCGGTTTGACCGTGGATGCCGTTTTGTGGTCCGCGGGAGGAGTGATCTCTTTTTCCGTTGTGGTGGAGAATGACGACACCGTACTGGGGCCGATGTGATCTTCAACCGAACCGTTGTTCATGGAGACACAGGATGCAAGGACAATACATATGAAGACCGTGACAAAGATCGGTACAAGACTTTTCATTATTTCTTTCTTTATCATTCTTTGTCTCCCGCAAGGAATCTTTTGGTGTCCTTTTTCCGGATCAGCTTTGTATCGAAAAACAGGTAGACTGCCGGGATGATCAGCAGCGTAATCAGAGTTGAACTGAGCAGCCCGCCGATAACCGCCCGTGCCAGAGGAGCCTGAACCTCTCCGCCCTCGCCGAACCCAATCGCCAGTGGAACCATGGCAAGGATAGTCGTCATGGCGGTCATCAGTATGGGGCGCAGTCGCCTGCGCCCGGCCTCTTCAATGGCCTCCCGGAGGGGCATCCCGTCGCGGCGACGGAGCATGTTGATGTGATCCACCAAAAGGATGGCGTTATTCACCACAATCCCTCCGAGCATGATACAGCCTATATAGGATTGGACGTTAAAGGTGGTATTGGTAATGAACAGCATGAGAATGACCCCGATGGCGGCAAAGGGTACGGAGAACATGACCACTATAGGATAGCGAATGGATTCGTAGAGAGAGGCCATAACCATGTACACCAGAAGCAAAGCAAGAATCAGGCTCAGCAGGAGTTCTCTGAAGGCTTTTTGTTGCTCTTCGTAGTCACCGCCGAAGGCGATAGTGAAATTACGAGGTACGGCAACTGACCCGAGTCGCGAACGGATATCGCTCAGTATGGAGCCCATATCTCGTCCGCTGATATTGACAGAAACCGTTATAATCCGTTCCTGGTCTTTGCGCTCAATGCGGACCGGCCCCGTTTTCTGCTGGATGCTGACAACATTCCGAAGCACGACAGGAGCACCGCCTGTACCGACCAGCGTCATATCCAGTATTTCTCTGATATCCATCTTTTCAGCGTCCTTGATTTTGACGCGGATATCGTACTCATCGCCTGCTTCACGGTAGCTTCCCGCCTTGGTACCGGACAGGACGGTCTGGAGCATGTTGGCAATCTGAGAAACTGTCAGGTTCATATCAGCAGACTTCTGCCTGTCAACAAGGACAATCTCCTCGGGATTTCCCGATTCTCTGCTCACCTGGGCATCGGTGACCCCATCGACGCCTTCAACAATACTCAGGACCCGTTCCGCGAGAGAATCGGCCATTTCCAGATCGTAGCCACGTATCTCGATCTGAATCTTTTCCGTTCCCCCGGAAAGCATCCGCAGGAGAAAGAGTCCCTGACCGGCACGGGTACGAATCGTCACGCCGGGGATATTATTCAACTTCAGACGAAGGTCGGAGGCGATTTGCTCACTTGACCGGGACCGTTCCGCTCCGGGTACCAGGGCGATCCTCATTCTGCCGGAATGGGATCCCAGGGAGTGCCCGCCCGAACCTCCTATGCTCGTTACCACGTTTTTTGCTTCCGGAACCTCGGTCTTGACGATGGCTTCGATCAGTTTGAATGTTTCGCCCATCAACTCCAGCCTTGTTCCCACTTCCATCTCAGCGTTGATCCGCACCTCACCTTCATCGGTCGCCGGCATGAATTCCACGCCGACAAGAGGAATCAAAGACAGGCTCCCCGCCAGTAAAAACACAGTCCCGATTACGACGATTCCCATGTGATCGAGGGTACGGTGGAGCAGTCGTTTGTATGCATCTTCTACCCAGACGAAGAAATGAACACTGCTTTGATATAGGGATTCGATTCGGGGACTTTTTTGTTGTGTCTTGTGAGGACGCAGGAATCTTGCCGACATGAGCGGTACGACGGTCAGAGACATCAGGAGGGCACAGAAAAGTGCGAAGCTTACCACCAGGGCGAGCTGTTTGAACATGACACCGGACATACCCCGCACGAAGACAAGGGGCAGAAATACCGCCAGTGTAGTCAACGTGCTTGCCACGATGGGTGGGGTTACTTCCCCTGTGCCCTGGATGGTTGACTCTTCGGCACTTTTGCCCGACTCCCTGTGCCGGTAGATATTCTCAAGAACAACAATGGCATTATCCACGAGCAAGCCGATACCGAGGGCCAGACCTCCGAGGGTTATGATATTCAGGGTAAGTCCCCCGAAATACATGAGGGCAAACGTGGCGATGATGGAAATTGGTATGGTTGTGGCAATGATAAATGTGCTGATGATGTTGCGGAGGAAAAAAAGAAGAACCAGTATTGCCAGAATGCCGCCGTATATCGCCATCGATCCCACATTGGTGATAGAGTTTTTGATGTAATCAGATGTGTCGAGCATCGGTGTTATATTAATCTGCGGAAAGTCCTGATTTAACTTTTCAGCCTCTTGCAAGACCATGGTGGCGACCTCGACCGTGTTTTTGTCGGACTGCTTTCTTACCCCCAGTCTCAAGCCCGTCTTTCCATTTACCGTGATTATGCGAGCAATCTTTTTCCTTGAGTCGTCGATGTCGGCGATATTCCGGAGTCTGATCGGGACCCCCTCACGGATCGCAATCACGGTATCAGCAAGCTGATCCAGACTGGCGTATGCCCCCTTGGGGCGGATATTCACTTCCAAGTTTCCCCGGTCTATCGTGCCTGCCGGAAGGGTAACATTCCCCTCTCTAATCCGGTTCAGGATCTGATCCAGGGGCAGTTCCATTGCCTTGATTTTGCCAGCGTCGAGATTGACTTGTATCTCACGCTCATAACCGCCCCACACATCGAGAGATGCCACCCCGGGTACCCGTTCGATACGGTATTTCACCTGATCGTCGATAAGCCTGCGCATCTCAAGAGGGCTCTGCTTGCCGGAAACGCCAAAAATAAGAATGGGAAAGCCCGCCACATCGAACTTGCGCAGGGTGGGCCGTTCCACATCATCCGGAAGTCGCTGGATAATACGGTCCAGGCGATCCCGGATATCGTTGGACGCCGTGTCCAGATCGGTTCCCCAGGAAAAGGTCACCCGGACATCGCTGGACCCTTCCGAAGAGGTGGAATAGACGTTTTCCACTCCCGGAACGGCGCTCATGGCCTCTTCGATGGGGCGTGTCACAAGCTCTTCGATCTCCTCGGGGCTCGCGTTTTCATAGAGAGTTCGAACGGTCAGGGTGGGATAGGTAATGTCTGGCATCAAATCAATGGGAAGGCGAATAAGCGAAATGCCTCCCAGAATAATCACAATCAGTAACACCATGACGGTGAAGACAGGGCGATGAACGGCGGTTCGGGAGAGATTCATAGACAATATCCCCGATCAGGGTTGATTTCCTTTTTTTGATTCATCCACTGGAGCGCCTTCTGGGGGCAAGGCATCCTCTTCTGCTGCGGACAATGTAATGGCTGATCCGTCCTCAAGGAGGTGCTGCCCCACCCTTACCACCATTCCGGAAAGAGGAGGGTCAACGATTTCAGCCATTTCTCCGCTGATGATACCCACCGTTACCGGTACAAGTCTGACCGTCAGGGTTTCCTTGTCGGCGAGAAAAATGCCCCGCTGTCCGTTGTGTCTTGTCAGCTCGGGGGAATTCTGTGGTTTCTTAGAATTCGAAAACGAGATAGGCACTCAACCATATCTCTGAACCATGAAGTACAGGTTTAGGACCAAAAAAAAATAGAAAAAACTTTTTTTAGATTTCTTCTCTAAATTTGTAAATATAGTAGAAAGCTATCATTCCAATTAACGGAATTGAGAAAATAAATAGCACACCTCCTACCAAAATGATTCTTCTTAGAAGTTTATGCTGTGGCTCTGCAATATTTTTTCCAGAAAGTAATATTAAAGCGGGTATTGCAATTACTAAACCAATGATGAGTAGTAAATACATCAAGTTTTGCATGTAAGCTAGTAATATTATGGTTGCATCAACATTTCCATCCACTGCAATGATTTGAACCCCCATATCGGCAAAGAATTCTTCAAAAGGGATGACATACAATAGTGGGAATATTAGAATTAAGAAAATAAACCAGAGTACTAAGAAAAGCCCCATTAGGAATATATTTAGATGAATTTTCTTTATTTCGGTCTTGCTCCTGTTGGGCTTATCTTCCTTCACACTTTTTGATGCTTCGTTGCTTTCTTTTCCTGAGCCTAATCCTTTTCGGTGATCGTAGTATCGCAATATGAAGGCCAAACCTGCGAGTGTGCCAATTGGGAACATT
>CAZOHQ010000075.1:0-8164 GCA_964579455.1 uncultured Syntrophaceae bacterium
CTTCAACAGTAAGGGGAAAACCGGATGTCGCACTTCTCCTTGTTACAATATCCCTAGTTGTCATCGGAACCGTTATGATCTACAGCTCGAGTTCCATCATTGCCATGGAGAAATATAGTGATGGATACTATTTTATCAAGAAACAGATATTATTTGTATTAATCGGGCTTGGCGTCATGATTGGAACATCCAGAGTGCCCTATCGGTATTGGGGGAAAGCGGCTTATCCCGGCATGCTTATATCCATAGCACTTCTCTCTCTGCTTATTATTCCCGGTTTTGGCACAAAAGTGAGTGGCGCTACCAGATGGCTTCGCGCGGGGCCTGTGTCTTTCCAGGTGTCCGAGATGGTAAAGATCATGCTCGTTGTATTCCTGGCCCATTATCTTACGAAGAAGATACAGCACATAAAGGAATTTTCACGCGTCTTTATGGTCCCGCTGGCAATACTGTTGATAATCGTCAGCCTTGTGTTGTGTCAGCCGGATTTCGGCGCGGCTGTTATCATGGTCACGGTCTTTATGCTTATGCTCTATCTGGCGGGGAGTAGAATTGCCTATCTTGCCGGGCTTGTGGTGGCTGTAATCCCTGTGGGAGGGGCTCTGATTATTCATGAAAGTTACCGCATGAAGAGACTTATGTCGTTTCTCAATCCATGGGAAGATCCGGCCAATACTGGCTTCCAGATAATACAATCGTTCATTTCCTTCGGTTCGGGCGGGACTTTCGGTGTGGGACTTGGAAGCGGGATGCAGAAACTCTTTTATCTTCCCGAACCGCATACGGACTTCATCCTTTCGGTGATCGCAGAAGAGGGCGGTTTTGTCGGGGTTGTCATTGTTCTTGTATTGTTTTGTGTCCTTATTATCCGTGGGTTTCAGATTTCTTTTAACTGTTCGGATCTGTTCGGGATGCTCCTGGCCTCCGGATTGACCACGGTTATCGCGCTGGAGGCATTTATAAATATGGCGGCTGTCATGGGGCTGATTCCCACGAAAGGGCTGGTGCTCCCCTTCCTCAGTTATGGAGGCACGTCACTGATGATGTGCATGGCAACTGTCGGTATATTATTGAATATATCTTCTTCCCAGACAAGGGACGAAGGTAATGCTGTAGCTGCATAATCAGAGTAGTACGGGGTTTGGGAGATCAATCCCTTATCTCGATCGTCAATCTCTGGAGGGTGCTGTATGGTACATATAATTATTATAGGAACGGTAGTCGCAGCGGTAATGATCATCTCGTTGTGCATGATTTCAAAGAAGAAGGTGCCGTTACCGTAGCGGATGTCAGGGCGCTTATTCAGGGCAGGGGTCAGATGCCTTGATAGTATGAGAGCCGACCGAGTCGTTCATTGTTTTCTAACCGGTGCAATCATTAGGGGCTTTACAGCCGGACCGGTCGGGTTTTGTTATGGGTAGAGAAAAGAAGGGAGTCAAGATCATCATTGCGGGGGGTGGTACGGGGGGGCATGTATTTCCCGCCGTGGCGATTGCCGGTGAGTTTCTGGAGAGGCACATTGTACAAGATGTTCTCTTCATAGGGACCGAACGGGGGCTGGAGGCCAGGGTTCTGCGTGATATGGGCTTTGCGCTTCGCACGATCAGGGTGGAGGGGCTGAAGGGCAGAGGGTTTGTCGGGACGATAGGCGGGATGCTGAAGGTCCCGGGGAGTATCGCACAGTCGGTCTCAATTCTGCGTTCGTTCCGCCCCGATTTCGCCCTGGGTGTGGGAGGATACGCTTCAGGCCCGGCGGTGATAGCGGCCCATTTTATGGGTATAAAGACGGCAATCGCCGAACAGAATGCCCTCCCCGGTTTCACGAATCGGATGCTTGGCAGATTTGTCGACAGGATTTTTCTCACCTTTCCCGACAACGGGAGATGGTTCCCTGATGCAAAGACGGTTGTTACGGGAAACCCGGTGAGGAGGGAATTTATACAGGGGATCAAAAGATCTTATAGGGGGGGGGACACGTTTTCCATCCTTATATTCGGGGGAAGCCAGGGGGCATCGGCTATCAACCGGGCGGTTGTGGACTCTATGCAGTATTTGAATGACATACGTGACATACTGGTGATTACCCACCAGACGGGGGATAGAGATCTGGATGAGGTGTCTGTCGCCTATCGTGATCACGGGATCAATGCCGAGGTGCATCCCTTCATTACCGATATGGCATCGGCATATGGATCGGCGGACCTTCTGATATGCAGAGCGGGAGCGACCTCGATCGCCGAGATAACCGCGAGTGGAAAGGCATCCATTCTGATCCCCTATCCGTTTGCGGCGGGAGGTCATCAGGAGTTGAACGCGCGGATGCTGGCCGGTACGGGAGCGGCCGACATGATCCTCGAAGAGGGGCTTGATGGAAGAACCCTTGCCGGGGTTATCAGGAGACTTGCCGGCAGCCCGGAGACCATACGCAGGATGGAGGAGAAATCCGAAGGGCTGGGAAATGTGAAAGCAGCGGAACGCATCGTAGATGAGTGTCTGGCGATGTTAGGATATAAGGAACAGGGAAACATATAATGTACCGGAGAGTGAAGAACATACATTTTGTCGGGATAGGGGGCATCGGGATGAGTGGGATTGCCGAGGTCCTCCTGAATCTTGGTTATATGATCAGCGGGTCGGATCTGGAAAAGACCGATATTACAACACGGCTGCAATCTCTCGGAGCTCGAATATTTCAGGGACATAGATCGTCAAATCTCACAGCCGCCGACGTGGTGGTGAAGTCAACGGCGATTGGTGAAGACAATCCAGAGGTAATAGAAGCCCACAGCCGGAATATTCCGGTTATTCCGAGGGCCGAAATGCTGGCCGAACTGTTGAAACTTAAATATTCCATAGCGGTATCGGGCAGCCATGGGAAGACGACAACCACCTCCATTATTTCAACGGTGCTCGCGCATGGCGGTCTTGACCCCACGATGGTGATAGGGGGAAGACTGGACAGCATCGGGAGTAACGCACGATTGGGGGAGGGGGGATTTATTGTTGCCGAAGCCGACGAGAGCGACGGTTCATTTCTCCGGTTGAATCCCTACCTCGCCGTGATTACGAATATAGATCGCGAACATCTTGACTATTATCCCGGGATTGGAGAGATCAAGGATGCATTCCTGCAATTCGCCAACTCGGTTCCCTTTTACGGGGCCGTTATACTATGCGGTGATTGTGACAATGTGAGAGATATATTACCCAAGATAAAAAGAAAGGCCGTCACCTATGGCATATATAATGAAGCCGATTTCAGGGCAGCCGATATATCCTTCAACGGACTGACATCACACTATTCTCTCTACCACAGAGAAACCCTCCTGGGTGAGATAGAGATGCAGGTTCCGGGTCTGTTTAATGTCTATAACTCCATGGCCGCTGTGGCGGTGGCCCTGGAACTTGGCATGGAATTTTCCGTGATACGCGAAGGGATACGCGCCTATAAAGGTGTCCACCGTCGACTGGAGATCAAGGGACAGGCCGGAGGCGTCACAGTGGTTGATGATTATGGTCACCACCCGACGGAGATTAAGGAGGTGCTGGCAGCCGCGAAGAATGCATGGGACGGCAGACTTGTCGCTGTGTTCCAGCCACACCGCTATACGCGTACCCGTGCCCTGTTTGATGAGTTTCTGGGTTCCTTTGACGATGCCGAGGTGCTGATCCTGACTGATATATATGCCGCCAGCGAGAAGGAGATACAGGGCGTTCATTCCATGAATCTCAGCAGGGGCATCCAGGATCACGGGCATGGCGATGTCACGTACCTGTCGGGTTTTAATGAAATAGTCGATCATCTGTGTGCCATAAAAAAACCGGGTGATGTGGTTATCACGCTTGGGGCGGGAAATGTGTGGAAGATAGGGGAGGAACTGCTCGGAAGACTGAGAAGCGAGGAATCAGGGGAGACCGATAAGGAATAAAGCCGATGATTGCAAACCGACAGTTCAGGGACAAGATAGGCGGCATGATCGCCGGAAGGGTGCTTTTCGATGAGCCCATGTCTCTGCACACATCCATGGGAATCGGGGGAAGGGCGGATGCCCTGATCTTTCCCGCCACTGACGGGGAGCTTAAAGATATTGTTTCCTTTTTCTTTACACAGGGAGTTCCTTTCCTCCCTGTCGGGAACTGTACAAATCTTATTGTAAGGGATGGTGGTTACCGGGGAGCACTGATTTCCCTGGAAGCGCTTCGAGGGGTGGAGATACGGAATAAAAATTACTCTTCGAAATCTGCCTTGAAAGAGAAAGATGGCGACAGCGTCTGCGTGTATGCCCAGGCAGGAGTTTCACTTTCCGAGATGGTTGATTTCTCGGTCAGGGAAGCCCTTACGGGACTGGAGTTCTGTGCCGGGATACCAGGCACAGTCGGCGGCGGGGTGAAGATGAATGCCGGCGCGTGGGGCAGCGAGATGAAGGATGTCGTATTGTCGATCTGCGTTCTCGATGCCGGAGGCTGGATGCGTGAGGTAGCGAGAAGAGACCTGCTGTTTGAGTACCGAAATCTCCCTCTTCCTGAGAGCACAATCATTACCGGCGCCGACTTTCATCTTGTAAGGGGAAGCAAGGATGAAATCCGGAGAAAGATTTCAGAATTCATCACGAAGCGCAGAGAGAAACATCCTCTCGAATATCGGAGCGCGGGTTCGGTGTTTAAAAATTCCCCGGGCTTTCCGGCGGGAAGGATGATTGAAGAGGCAGGCCTTAAAGGGCTCAGGGTGGGGGATGCGGAAATATCCGGGAAGCATGGAAACTTTATTGTGAATACAGGCAGTGCAAAAGCGGAGGATGTTACTGCTCTGATCGACATAATCCGAAAGAGAATCCTGGATGAGAGGGGAATTCTTCTTGAGACAGAGTTGAAAGTCATAGGGGAGGGACTATGAAGAAGCCCCTCAAGAAAACCGTTGTAACAAAAAAGAACAGGCTGAAACGGCGATCCGGAGTGATCCGTGGCGAGATTTTCAGGACACTTGCCATTATCGGTGTTGCCGGCCTGTTGGCGATTTTCATGGTGTACGCATATAATTTCGCTATGTGTGCAGATTATTTCCGATTGAAGAATACTGTTGTCAGGGGTTGCGACAGGGTCAGCAAAGAGAAGGTTGTTGAACGTGCGGAGATATCATCAGTTATGAATATTCTGACTGCGAATCTCGAGAAAATGGCACGAGGGATAGAGGAGGATCCGTGGATCAAAGAAGCCTCTGTCGGGAGGGAATTCCCCGACAGACTGGTGATTAAGGTTGTCGAGAGAGACGCTGCCGCTCTTCTTAAGAAAGGCAAAGACCTGTATATTGTGGATCGCGACGGAGATGTATTTAAAAAATATGAGGTAAGGGATACGGTTGATATTCCCGTGTTATCAGGTTTTTATAAAGATGAGAGCCTAAATGAAAATTTGCTGGAGAATGCTTTTGAATTTCTGGACTGTCTTTCTAAAAGAGACAATTTCCCGAGAAGATGGAATGTGTCGGAGATTTATGTGGATGACGTATATGACTTTTCTGTTTTCACGGACAACCATCTGTTCTTGAATCTCGGTTTCGGAGAGTATGAAAAGAAGTCAAAGAGACTGAAGAGAGTTATTGCGGACCTGGCACAAAGGGGTTTGAACAAGACGTTTTTGAGTATTGACCTTGTAGATTGCAGCAGGATTATTGTTCAGCGTGGAAATGTTTTCGGTCCGAAAAATCTGACAGAAGATCGCAAGACGAAGATATGATGTCGGAAAGGGTGAACAGATGGCAAAGAGGGAAAATATCGTCGTAGGACTGGATATAGGAACAACCAAAACGTGTGTTATCGTCGGTGAAATATCGAATGTTGGAATAGATATCATTGGGATTGGTACTCATCCGTCAGAAGGACTTCGAAAGGGTATTGTGGTGAATATCGACAGCACCGTCGATTCAATAAAAAGGGCTGTGGAAGAGGCAGAATTGATGTCTGAATGCGAGATACGGTCCGTGTTTACGAGTATTGCCGGGAATCATATCAGAGGATTGAACAGTTACGGCATTGTGGCGGTGAAGGGCGGTGAAGTTGATGAATATGATGTGCAGAGAGCGCTGGAGGCGGCTAAGGCGATTGCCATACCCCTGGACAGAAAGATAATTCACATATTACCGCAGTATTATATAGTTGATGACCAGGACGGGGTAAAGGATCCCATAGGAATGTCGGGGGTCAGACTTGAGGCCAAGGTTCATGTTGTAACCGGGGCTGTTACATCCATTCAGAACATAATAAAATCAGTTAATCGCGTGGGCCTGGATGTGAACGAAATGATTCTGGGACCCCTGGCCTCGTGCGAAACGATCCTCAGTCAGGACGAAAAGGATCTGGGTGTTGCCCTGATCGATATCGGTGGCGGTACCACTGATATAGCGGTGTTTGCCGAAGGAAGCATTAAACATACTGCGGTCCTGCCTCTGGGAGGCAACTATGTTACCAGTGATATATCCGTGGGCCTGCGCACCCCGGTACTGGAAGCCGAAAAGATTAAGATACGTTATGGCTGCGCATATACTCCACTGATACCCCAGAATGAAAACATAGAGGTTCCAAGCGTGGGTGGAAGAAATCCGAGAAATATTTCAAGGCAGGTGCTGGGAGAGATCATTGAACCGCGCATGGAAGAGATTCTCAGTCTTGCGCAGAGGGAAATTGTCAAATCGGGTTATGACGATCTGTTGGCTGCAGGTGTAGTACTTACGGGAGGAACAGCAACCCTTGAAGGGACAACGGAACTGGCGGAGCAGATCTTCAATACACCGGTAAGAAAGGGATACCCTGTGGGTGTTGGAGGCATTACGGATATAATTAACAACCCGATGTATGCGACGGGAGTGGGATTAGTCGTTCGTGGAAGTAAAAATCGATCTGGACATGCCATAAAGAGAAGCGAAAAAAATATATTAAGCGGGATGCTAACGAGACTGGAAAGATGGTTTAACGATTTTTTTTAGGTAAGGGGAAGGAGGACATGGACATGTTTGAATTAGTAAAAGGTGGTGCTCAGAGCAATGTAGCAAAGATCAAGGTTATAGGTATCGGAGGTGGCGGAGGAAATGCCGTTAACATGATGATGACCTACAATCTCACCGGCGTGGATTTCATCGTGGCAAACACAGATTCCCAGGCGATGGTGGCGTCAAAAGCTCCGATAAAGGTGCAGTTGGGAGTTGAGGTTACGAAGGGTCTTGGTGCTGGCTCGGACCCTGAAGTGGGTAAGAGAGCGGCTATTGAATCCAAGGACAGGCTGAGAGAGCTCCTGGATGGAGCTGATATGGTTTTCGTGACGGCGGGTCTTGGCGGAGGGACCGGTACCGGTGGCGCACCGGTTGTAGCGGAAGTCGCGAGAGAGCTGGGCGCACTTACCGTTGCTGTCGTGACAAAGCCGTTTCAGTTCGAGGGGAAAAAACGGGGGCAGCAGGCCGAAGACGGCCTTGAAGAATTGAAAAAGGTGGTTGATACGCTTATCGTAGTTCCGAATCAAAGGCTTCTGAGCATCAGTGGAAGAAGTATGTCTTTGCCGGATGCCTTCAAAAAGGCTGACGATATTCTCTACAACGGCGTTAAGGGGATTTCCGACCTTATTATGGTTCCCGGTCTGATCAATCTTGATTTCGCTGATGTCAAGAATATCATGTCCGAGATGGGGTTGGCTCTTATGGGGACCGGCGTAGCCGGCGGTGATAACCGGGCGGTTGAAGCCGCTCAGAAGGCGATCTCCTCTCCCCTGCTGGAAGATAACTCGATCCAGGGAGCCCGGGGTATACTTCTCAACATAACAGGCGGGCCCGATATGACACTCTTTGAGGTAAATGAGGCGTCATCTCTGATTCAGAGCGAGGCCCACGAAGATGCGAATATTATATTCGGAACGGTTGTCGATGAAAATATGGGAGACGAGGTACGGATTACCGTCATTGCAACGGGGTTTGATTCAATGGGCAGGAGTGGGGAAAGGATCCCTGAAATTCCCAAGATGCCGAGTTTACACGACAGAAAAAGAGAAGACCTTTCAGTCCCGACATATAAAAGAAACCGGGACGAGAAGACCGGAGAGAAACCTGCTATTGTCAGAATGGGAATAATCAATGATGATGACAATCCGGATTTTGAAACACCTGCCTTCCTCAGGAGACAGG